>JAHQWX010000433.1 GCA_029856375.1 Promethearchaeia archaeon
ATATTTCGTGAATTTCTGGTAGTAATTGGAGCTCTTTAAAAAAATTTTCTGGTTGAACTGCTTTATCTATAAGAAATGAACCGATATAATGACGATATCCGAGTAAATTATAATTAAATTGAATAGAAAAATATTTAATTACTCCATTTTCAAGTAAACGATCTATACGCTTAGACACAGCTTTCACGGTGAGGTCCAAACTTCTAGCTATATCCGAATAGGAGATTCGGCAATTTTTATCGAGTTTCTTTAATATCTCAAAATCCATCTCGTCCATGGTAATTTCAACATGTCTAAATTTTTTCCGATAATTACAAAAAAGCGACCTACATTCTTAAACTATTGTTATGTTTTTAGTCGATCTAAGTCAATAAATATTAAATGAAATATTAGATACGAGTTAATTAATAAAAATTTTAAACTGTAGATATAAAAAAAATAAAAATAAGATAAGATTTGAAAAAAATGGAAAACGAACATAAATTATCAACATGTGGTTTAAGTTGCGATATCTGCGATGCTAATACGACAAAGATTCAAGACAGCGCTGAGTATTTAATGGATATTTTTAAAGATCCTATGTTTTCGGGCGTAATTGCTATGACGAATCCTGATTTTAAGGTAGAAAATGTACCAATGTTCCAGGAGATGTTGAAAATGATAACCCAGTTTCCACCGTGTCCTGGTTGTGAAGGTAGAGATGAGTGCGCAATTAATCTGTGTGTTAAGGAAAAGAGTATTGAAAATTGTAGCCAATGTAATTTTCTCGATATAGAGGCTGGAAGCTGTACGGCACCTCCAGAACCTCAAAAAATGCCATTTTTACCTCCAGCACCAGTATTTTTTAACGGGATCACGCAAAGATACAAAAAATGGAACATAAAAAATTTGAAAGCAATAGCAAATGGGAAGTTGGCAGAAATCGATTCTAACATCGAAGATATGATAAAAAAAGACAAATCAAATCGAGACTTAATCGATTTTTCAGTAAATTTATTTGATATGAAACCGTAATTTACCCAAAATAAGGAGTATTTTAAGCGTGTCGCTGAAGTCTTACTCGGTAGATGTTCAAAATATCGTTAATAAAGGGATTAATTGGACAAAACTTGCTCCAAAAGACCCTCGAAAATTTTTATTAGAGTCTGGAGAATCGTTCACGGTATACAAAATGTTAACCGATCTGCTCGATTTGCCCTCGGACCATCCAGATGTGGTTCAGGCTCATCAAAAAGTTTTGGAAGATCCCTTAGTAGATGATCTCTTAAACAATTTATCTGATTGGGAAAAAGATTTGGTTACAAATCACGCAAAGGCGGATTATTTACCTAATCAACTATGGCTTTTGCTCGATTGGGGAGTAACTGTAGAAGATGATAAGCGATTGAAAGGTGCAATTGAAAAAATTTTTAATCACCAAGCAGAAAATGGTCAATTTTTAGCGTATTCTCAGCTGTATGACACGAAAAAGAAAATTAAATATCCTGGTTGGTCAAGCGCTTTATGCGATCATAACTTAATTGTGAGCATTCTACTCTTAGCTGGCTTAAAGAAGGATAAACGCGTAAAAAATGGATTGAATAGGTTAAGTGAATTATTAACCGAAACCGCTCAAGGATGGGGGTGGAAATGCGTACCAGATCCAGTTTCTAGGCGAAGAGGACCGGGGAGAAAAGACGATGTTTGTCCTATGGTTGTTGCAGATGCTCTTAGGGGTTATTGGATTTTAGAAGAGAGCGAATGGCCGGACACTCTTATGGATGCTGGAAAAACCCTTTTAAACTGTTGGACAAAGAGAGGCTCAGAAAAACCGTATATGATGGGGCATGGTAGGCGCTTTCGCATGCCTCGGGCACCATTTTTTTGGTATAATATCGGAACCCTTCTTGACGCTGTAAGCCACTACCCTAAATTAATCAAAACGCAGGCGTTTAAGGAGCTTTTAGCGGTAAGTAAATTAGCTTGGGATTCGAAGGGTTATATAATACCACAAACTGTATATCTTTACTATAAGGACTACTCATTTGGTCAAAAAAAGGAACCGTCACCTTGGATGACATTGTTTTTCTCGAGAATTTATAAAAGAGCGACTGAGATTGACTCAAAAATCGTTGAGGCTGTGAAAAAAATAGACGGGAGTAAATTGAAAGGATCTTTAGGCGGGGCTAAATCGAGAAAATAACAATTACTAATTTAATACGCTCCAAGATATTTCGCTGCTGCTTGAATAAAAAATATTGTCCCAAGGTCTCGAATAAAGTAAGGGCTTTTATCGGTACCGTCTGGTGGTAAAACCTTTTCTAAAATGCAGCCCTTCAAATTTTTATCCTGCGGATTAGTAAATTGCATTGAAATGCAGTGATTCAGACATTTTCTGATGACAGAGTTATAGTCCGTGGTTCCTGTAGCTTCTTTATATTCTAACCATAAAATAACAGCACATGCAGTTCCAGATGTCGCGTGGCCAAAACTTTCGGTTCCCCAATCTGTATAAGTATTTCTGAACAAACCTCCGTCTTTTCTTATAGCATTGATGTACCAATCGCACGCTCTTTTTACGACATTCAAGTATTTTTGTTCC
>JAHQWX010000434.1 GCA_029856375.1 Promethearchaeia archaeon
AAAAAATGGTCACATAGTATATACCAAAGCCTTTGGAAAAGCCGACGAAATTGGTACTCCAATGACAGTGAGTTCTCCTAATCTTCTAGCTTCAGTCAGTAAAGCTTTTACAGCACTAGCAGTAATGCAACTAAATGAGTCTGGAAAAATACAGCTAGATGCAAAAGTAATAGATTATGTACCTTGGTTTAGAATGGCCAATAAAAGCGCATCAGATCAAATAACTGTACGCTATTTATTACACCAATTGAGTGGTATTACAACAGAAACGGGAATTAAATATATTGCGCATGATCAACCACAAAGTAAAGAAGAATTTATTCAAGGTATTATGATGGATTCGCTACATTGCACTCCTGGGACAAAATACGATTATTCAAACGCAAATTTCATATTATTAGGTTTAATCATTGAGATGGTTACTGGAAAGTCTTTTGAGGATTATGTTCAGATAAACATTTTAAATAAACTAAATATGACTAATTCTTATTTATTAACGACTGGGGAATCAACAATTAGAAATGTTCAGTGGTATCGACTTTTTTATGGTCTCCAAATTCCAATAAACGATATAAAGAATCCAGTGTACAATCCAGCGGGAGGAGTGGTTTCGACCGCGTATGACATGTGTAAATACATGATCGCCCAATTAAATTATGGGAAATATGGTTCAAACAGCATCCTTTCACCAGAAGGGATGGTCAAATTGCATAGTTTAACAGAAAATTTTGACGGTCAAACAAAATATGCAATGGGTTGGGTGAATACGACTTTGAATGGCGTCCCCGTTCTTACGCACAGTGGAGGTGATATCGGTGCAGCTACTCAAATTTTTCTTGCACCAGATGATGGAAAAGGTAACTCGTGGGGCGTGTTCGTTATGATGAATAGTTACAACTTTGTTACTAGTTTATTGACTCAATATCGTATTGCTGAAAACACAATGAACATGCTTTTAGAAAAGCCAACTTTACATGTAATTAGCCCAGTATTGGTATATATCGTATTAGATATAATAATTATTATAATAACTGCATCAGTAATCCGCGATTTAATAAAACTGAAAAAAAAGGGAGTTAACTTTTTCCCTAAATGTGACTCTCGCCGCAAGAAAATTTCTATGGCTGTATATAAGACTACTGATGATATTTTAGTTGGGATTCTTATACTTTTATTAGTTCCACCTCTTGCGGGAATTTTTACTGGATACGGCCCAACTTCAATAGATATGGTAATGTGGATCGTACCCGATTTGATGTTTTGGGGAGCATTGATGGGATTTCTTTTGCTTGTATCTGGATCCTACAAAATTTTGCTAGCTTATCAATTCCTAACAAGCGAAAATACAGAGGAAAGCTAAACTTTTTACCTTTACCTTATAAAAATTTGTCAGAAATTTATTTATAGTAAGATTCAATATTTATTTTGGTATAATTGCGTTTTGAAAGATACGAATCAAGATTTGAAGCAGGAATTGTTTTATCCAGATTTTTAGAGAAAATGAACCAGGATCTTGCGTTATCGATAAAGCAGAATCCTGATAATTCCTTTTGCTTTTGCATCCCCAATGGCGGCGTACCAGTTGCAGAAGGATTGTGCAGTCAATTTAACATTAAATACGATTTGTTGATAGTAAGAAAAGTGAAAATCCCTTATAACACCGAAGCAGGATTTGGATCAGTTACTACCGATGGAAGTGTTCTACTTAACGACTATCTCTTGCCTCACCTCAATTTAAACCAAGAGAGCATAAATAGGTCCATAGAAATTACCAAAGAAGAAATACGGGATAGACTAAAATTTTATAACTTTCCCGAAAATTTAAAAAATAGATACGCACACATTAATGGAAAATCCCTATTTCTTACGGACGATGGTTTAGCATCCGGTTTCACTATGTTGGCTGCGATTAGAATGTTAAAAAAATATCATCCAGAAAGGATCTATGTTGTTGTACCGACTGCATCTAATCGAGCTGAGCAACTAATAAAAAAAGAAGTAGATGGATTATTTTGCCCACACATTCCCAACACATGGTCGTTTGCAGTCGCAAATGCGTACAAACATTGGTACGATGTTCCCGAGAAGGAAGTAAAGGAGATTATAGAAAAATCTGGATATTATATAAGAGAATATTAACTCCTTTTTTCGTAAAGGATAAAATTTAATTAAAATTCTGCTTCTGCTTATATAATCGTTATAATAATTTCTATCTTTGAATATGACACTGAATACAGAAAAAGTACCTAATTCGCAATTGCATATATTAAATCTCAAAGAAGAAAAAGGTGTAACTATTCTCGCTCATTATTATCAGAATTTAGAAGTCCAAGAACTCGCTGATTTTGTAGGAGATTCGTTAGGACTTTCGAAAATAGCGAGAGATAAAACCGATACAAAATATATTATTTTCGCTGGAGTCCTATTCATGGCTGAAACAGCTTCCATTTTAAATCCAAACAAAATAGTATTAATTCCAGATAAGAGAGCGGGCTGTCCTTTAGCAAACTTCCTAGATGTTGAAACCGTTAGGATCTTTAAAAAAAGATACCCGGGAATCCCCGTG
>JAHQWX010000021.1 GCA_029856375.1 Promethearchaeia archaeon
ATCTGGTAGATTACCAATAACTTTATACAAATCTATAGACGATCTCCCAAAATTTGAAGACTATAATATGGATAATAGGACATATCGTTATTTGAAAGATAAACCATTATATCCCTTTGGATTTGGATTAAGTTATACTACTTTCGAATATTCTGATTTAGTATTCTCTAATTCAAAAATAAAAACTGGTGATCAATTAGAAATAAAATTTAAGATAAAAAATATGGGACAATTTCGAGGTCAAGAGGTGGCACAGCTTTATATCTCAATTCAAAAAGAAAGCCTTTTACTACCAAAAATAGAACTTAAAAGGTTTAAAAAGATAGATTTAGAAGCTGGAGAAGAAAAAGATTTGACATTTGTATTAAAACCTGAAGATTATTGTTATATAAATGAAGATGGGATTAAAATAGTTGAACCATTAGAAATTAAGTTTTTTATCGGTGGCGGACAACCAAATCAAAATTACGAGGAACATAGTTATGTAGAAGGGCGTATTGAAATTGTCGGAAAAAGATTAGAATTAGATTAAGAAGATTTATTCTTATGCTCCTTTGATTTTCATCATGTTATTTAAAAGAAGTTATTTAATTATATTCCAATCTTTTATTTTACCAAAAATTTCAAGGGGTTTGATGAAATCGCCGTAAACTATAGAGATATGATGGGCAATTCCATTCTGAATGATTTTTTCAAGGACGGTTTTTACATTTTCGCTGAATTTTACTTTAACATAAGTACCTTTTAACTCTTTATTCATGGGAATACCTTCTGCTTTCTGTAAAAATAGACGATATTCTCCAGGTGCGTAATCGATTCTTAACATTGAAATTTCTCCAGATTTCATAACAAAATCTGCAGTTACTCCTTTCCCTCCCGCAAAATAAGTGTCTAAAGATCTTACACATGTCTCGTCCCATAGATCGCACGCAGCGACACCGCAATGCCATAAAAGTCCAAAATTCTCTCTGAGGTTAATTTGTGAAAAGTCCGCTAGAAAGGGAGATACGCCACCAATAGCTTTATGTGCTAGCATAGATAAGGATCCTAATATGTCACCTTCGCAAGTCAACACCTTTCCTTCCGATTGTAAAATTGACATTGCAGCACACGGCGAAATCCCATAATTTTCCGCAAATTCAGGCCAACATTTTATTGCTATTGAATCAAGGTTATAACATTTAAGAAAATTATCAAATTTTACTATGAGTTCAGCAACTTTTACTAATTGCTCTTCAGAAATCCCAGAAATATCAAAAACTGTTTTAATCTGTTGAAGTCTTTCTTGAACTTGCTTATTTTCTATCCTAAAATCGAAAATTTCAGAGAGTTCGAAATGATCGATAAGAACACCTAATTCTCTATATAAATCTAATTCATCTACATCCAAATTCAAGAATCCCTTTGCTCTATAACCCAGAAGACCGATATGAGCAGATGAAAATGATTTTATAATTCTAATAGCATCCAACCAATCCTCATCAATCATATCTCCAATTACGACATTATAATTCTTTATTCCAGACTTATAGAGATTTGAAGCGTTTAAATTTATCCCACAAACCGAATTTAGACGAATTTTTCCACCATTGTATGGTAATTCTTCTAGAGCCCATAAAAGAATCGGGCGTTGAATAATTTTATTCAACTCTAAGACTAAGTATCCTAAAGCGAAAGTACCGCTTATACATACTAACGCGTCAATTTCCTTTTGAGTAAAATTATGCGCAGCTTTTTGAGCATCTATAATTTCAAAAACTAACTCAGATTCAAATTCCCAATCAACATATGGAATTTTTCTCAGATTAATTTGTATTTTTCCATAAATCTGCCTTGCAGCTTCGTAATCAAATGTTTTTCTTGCAAGACAGACTACTCCTATTTTAATTTTTTGCTTCATACTAAACACCACTTTTCAATAAAGGCTATTTAACCAATATTTAATATCAAAACGATTATCCACATTAATATAAAGGAAATAATGATTGTAAAATTCACTATCATTCCAACTATTTTCTCGTTATATTCGAATTCAATTGCAAATGGGACGACAGCCATACCAATAGGCAAAATTAGTCCAATTAAAAGAGTTGCACGATATAAATCTTCAACAGGTAAGAAGATATAAAGTAAAATCCCAACGAGAAGTCCAAAGCCATACCGAATAATTAAAACTTTAAGAACCACAAACCATTGGGATTTATCAAATTGGAAATTTAAATATATACCTAATAATAATAGGGTTAATGCCATATTTGCGGCAGATAATATATCTAGCACATCGTAAACGAAGAGTGGAAAAGTTAAACCACTTAGATTTATAAAAAGTGCAACTATATATGCTATTAGTGGTATAGAAGTTAACAATTTCTTCGCAATATATTTGAAATCAACTTGTTTTTCTTCAATTTCGAGTTTTGGAGAAAATTTTGTCGCAATTATATAATTGAGTCCAAACATAATGAAAGCGTTTCCAATATCAACCATTGCTATGTATTTTAAACCCTCCTCACCCCATATCCCTTGTATCAAAGGAAATGCAAAAAGACCGATATTAAATCCAGAAATAGTCATTAATTGAATTCCCTTAATATCTTTTGACAATTTTTTAAAAAAAATAAACGAAATACCTACGACACAACTACAATATAAAACGCAAATAATAGGTAATAGGATTAAAGACGCATCTATTTCAATATTACTTATTACATCAAGTATAAGAGCCGGAAGCGTAATATTTAAAACGACTTTTGCAACTGCTTTTCCATTTTCTTCAGAGATAATCTTTGTTTTCTTAACAATATATCCTAGAACTATTATAGTCAAAGATAAAAAGAAAATGTAATTTATATCACTCATAGTTAAGTACCACTTTTTTTTACAAACACGCTTTACTAGAATTGAAATGATAATAAATGAGATTTCATAATTTTGAAGCGATATAATCAATAATATCGAGAACATTGATATTAATATTTTGAATTTTTACACAATCATTTAGATTTCCCACGCAAAACGGACATGCCGTAAGTAATATATTTATGCCAGTTTCTTTAACTTCGTCGATTCTATTTTTGGCAATTTCTAATGCTAAATCAGAGAACTCACTTTTCACGCCACCCCCAGCACCGCAACACCATGCATTTTGTCTGTTTCGTTTCAATTCTATTAGATTAGTATTCGGTATTTTTTTAATTAAATCGCGAGGGGGATCGTATAAGCCCATATGACGTCCTAAATGGCAAGGATCGTGATATACTACTTTAATTGCCTCCGTGTTAGTTTCGGGAATCTTCAAACTGCCGTCGTTTATTAAATCTAAGAGCATTTCGGTTATATTAATTACTTCGAACGGTAATTCTTCACCAATTAAATCAGGCCAATCTTTTTTAATCGTTCTATAGCATCCCGCACAAGCTGCAAATAATTTTGTTGCACCAGTTTTTTTTATCTGTTCTAAGTTATGTTCTACATTTTCCTTAACCGAATTAATATCGCCAATTCGTAGCGCTATCGACCCGCAGCACCACTCGTCATCAATAATTGAAAATTCTTTACCCGCTGCGTTAAAAATTTTCGCTAAGTTAATTAGAGTTTCTTTTTGTCTAAGCGGTTCAGTGCATCCAGCGAAAAATACGACATCCGAAGTTTTAGAGAGCCCTTTTACCTCTTTAACCCACTCAAATTTTTTCTCTTTTGATTCTCCATAGGGATTTCTCATACCGGGATTATTCATGTATTCAATTAATTTTGCGTGGTGCTCCAGAGGTGCGAACCCTGCTTCAACTAAATCCCTCCTTAAAGCATCCCACACTTCTACATGTTCGATCCATTTGGAGGTATTTAGAACGATGTTTGGATTATGCGTTTGATGACATACTTCGGTGCAAGAACCGCATTCAGAACATTGATACACATATTTGGCAAGATCCTTGTTTAATTCTAATTTCCCTTCCAAAATATTTTTCAATACGCTCATTCTCCCTCTCGAAAACCATATCTCCCAACCTTCTTCCCCCTTTGCTTCTTTCACGGGACATGTTAAAAATCTTCCCACAGCCGGTCTAATTGCGTATCCGCAATCTCCGCAATTCATACACGACATAATGGCTTTCCATTGCTTTTTTATGTTTTCTAATTTACTCATTCTTATTTTCAACCTCATTCGAGACTCTTCCATGTGTCAACTAACATGTGATATTCCCAATATTCTTCTTGGATTTTCACGTTCTCATCGGTCACTTCGTGACCAACTTGAACTATTTCGCCTGTTACTTCAATTTTACCTTTATGGTTGATTGGTTCCTTTGAGTATATAACTATTTGCGGATAATTCTCTAAATCCACATAATTCGTGAAAGGATATCCTTTGTAGGAACCAATATAATGCTGCCACATTATACCGGTTATCTCACCCCTTAGAGTTATAACTTTTCCAACCTGTTCTTTCAAACTCTTATATTCAGTCATTCTTTTTAGCTCCTTGAATTTGATCAATTGTGGTTATATACGAGAGTTCTCTATATCTGCCTTCATAATCTATACCATATCCAACAACAAAAACATCTGGGACATTAAATCCAATAAATCTTACTTCAAAATGTAAATTTCTTTCTGCTTTGACTTTATTAAGGAGACAACAGATTTCCATAGACTTGGGTTTGTAGTGCTCAAAAATCAATTCTCTGACATATGTTAATGTCCGTCCGGTATCAAGGATATCATCAACTATAAGGATGTTTTTATTGTCTAATTTAGCACGATAAATATCCTCAACATTTGCTTTAATAGGCTTAGGCTTCTTACCAACATAAGATTTGACTGAAACAACATCTGTTTGCAAGATCATGCCTGCTTTTGATAATTTCCTCATTAAATCGGAAGCAAAAATAAAAGAGCTATTCAGAATAAATATCAAATAAATCTCTCGAATCAACCTCTTTGAGTAATACTCATTTATCTCTTTAGCTAAAGTATTTACCTTTCTCATTATTTTTTCCTCTGACAAATTAAAATCCATTATTATCGCTTACCGAAAATTAAATTTTCCTCTTGACACGATCGCGTTTGGATCAAGAGTTTTTTTAATAGCCTTCATAGCGTTATAAAATTCTGGCTGATATGCTCCAATTTCAACCATTAATCGACTCACAACCTCGCCCATCATGTACCACTGAGCGCCCCACTTAGTTACTCGCTCTAATAACGATTTCCATATTTTAATATTTGTTTCGTGAATTTCTTCGTGGTATTCTCCGTTATAATAACTAGAAAAACTTGAAGAGCCACATGTTAATTCGACATTGTTTCCATCGATTAATAACACAGGTCCTGTTGTGGTAAGTGGGCGTCGTCCAGTGATGTTTAGAATTCTGTTGAAATCTTCTGCGTGTTCATTATCCCATACATCGAGATCGTTCAAGATTTTAGGAAACATATTAATAGGCGTAAAACATTCAGCAGTTAACGGTTGAAAGGCCTGCCACACTCCCCATAAGTTATGATAAGTTTGCCAATGCCCCTGTTCGACATAATGCCATTTCGCATAATTTCCATCTTCAATTTCTGGTCCAAATACTTCGGCTTTTTTGCTTAAAAGTATATCGTCCAATAGTTTTACCTTTTCGTTCAATTCAGTCTCAGTATTAGCTTCAATGGTGTAAAAGAATATTCCTCTTTTCCTTTTCAAATTTTCCCAAAGTGGAAACATTCCCTCTTGAGCACCTACAATCACAAGTAAGTCTATTATATACATAGCATCATAAACATCGATTCCCTTTTTTCGAATTTCAGTAAAAATTTGTGCAGCGACTTCATTACCTTTTCGGGGGAGAAGAAAAGTCTTATAGTTCGCGAAGGGAGGTCGTGGAAACACTTGTAATGAGATTTTGGTTTTTACTCCAAAAATTCCTTGATCTCCACAAAATAAACCTGTTAAATCAGGGCCGTTTCCGAATCGATTGAACGGAAATTTCGAATACTTATTTGCCTGTGATCCAGTATCAATTATGTCCCCGGTGGGAAGAACTACTTCAAGCGATACCAATTGATTGGTACATGCACCATATTTTGCACACCCTCCACCCCCAACAGAATGATGCGAAATTCCACCTCCAATCGAAGCAGACATCCCGCTTCCAGGTCCCATACATCCGGTATATAATCCAAATTGAGACAAATATTCGTTTACTTTCCCCCAAGAGATTCCAGCTTCTACTGTAACTATAAGATTATCCTCGTCCAAGTTATGTATGTTATCCATACGTTTCATATCGAGTACGATACCGACATCTCCGATTGGCTTACTCCCTCCAAATTCGCAAATTCCAGCACCGCGCTGATAAATCGGTATGTTTTCTTCGTTTGCGACTTTTAAAATTTCCGAAATCTCCTTCACGTCTTTCGGCCGAATAACATATTCGGGGACGCCATGAAGGTCAAGATCGGTATTTCTCGAATATGCGTGCCTAATATTGATATCATTGGTAACATACTTATCAGAAACGATTTTTTGTAGTTTTTCTAATATGCTCGCCATAATTATAAGTTTGAGGAATGAAATAAAAAGCTTTATTTGTCTCTTTATAAGAAATTAACGAGAGCTTCTATGTCCTTGTCTCGAATTAATTTATATAACTTTTCTGTTTTAGTTTCGTCCCAGTTTAATAATGGAAATGTTTCAATTAATCCTCTAACTTGCGTCAAGCCCAAATACTTTCTAGTATATTCTGCATTAGAATACTTATAAGTAGTTAGAAACTCGCTGTCGAGGTAATCTCTGAAATATTCGAGTATCAAATTGAAATATTCTTTTAAATATTTCTGATTTTCTATTGAGAGCGGCGGATCAAGGAAAATTTGAATTGGATGAGTTCGATAAGTATTTCCAGTAACTAATATGCCATCAACATTAAAATCATCTCTAACGATTCCAATTCCTGCCCTCCCTTCTTCGGAACCCGAATCTACGGTTTTAGCGTATAAGATATTTGATGTAATTTGATTCTCTAAGACTTTATTAACTTTTATGGTTAGCTTCTTGTATTCTCCATTTTCATAGTTATTCGCGTCAATCACGCTAAGTTCATTCTTGCCCCTATTTTTCGACACATCCTCATTTAATAAATAATATCTAACGGTCAATGGAACTTTTGCGCGTTTATTTCTGAGAAATTCTTCGAATTCCGAACCAGCTCTGTATTTAAATTCTGGTTTTAATGCATAATTCTTTTCTATAATCTGATTTTGTTTTTTGATTTTAATTCCCCAAAACATTTGGGTTTCTTCTTTTGGCGTTTTTTTTTTATTAAAAAAACAAATACAAATATTAGTACCAGTATATTCGAAAATCTGCTTTTCTAAGATGACGACTTTTCTTATCGCATAATACTTTAAAAAGTCTTCGCGGATTTTGTTGGATACGGCCGCTCCAAATAAAAAATTCGATGGAATTATGTAAATTAAATTTTCTAATTTATTCCTTAGGTCGTTGATCAAGGCAATCTGGTATAAGTCTTGGTACCCATCGTTCGCGTCTTCAAAATAGGGTAAGTACTTCTGAGTGCTTCTGTGTTTTCTAATGTATCCTAAATAAAGATAAGGAGGATTCGTGATATGGAAAAGAGGATATCTAAATTTTGATAATCCTTTGGGGAAGCTCTCCAAGTTATCTCTTAATACTATGTTTTGTGTTGCCAGCTTTTCGCTAATACCTAAATCAACAGCCTTTTCCAAACAAGCTTGAACCATCTTCTGTTGAATATCGGATAAAAAAATATGATTTCTAAAAAATTCCTCGCGTTTCTCTACTTGAACCCGCTCAATTATTGGAAAAATTAAATGACCTTCTCCAGCGTATAAATCAATCCATGTGTAATTGGTTAAAGAGTTCTGAATCTCGGGAAAAATGAACTCGTTAAAAATCAAAGATGATGTTAAGTGTTCTCCAAATAGTCTTTTATTCTCTTTAACGCTCATTTCTGGTTAAAAAACTCCGCGAATTTGACTTTTTTCTCTCTTAAATTAAAATAGGAGCTTTTAAGTAGTAAAGTTTTTCGCTTTTTTCCAAATAATATAAGACAAATTATAAAATAAAATAACTATTAATTATAAATAGAATTTTAATGGTTTCAGTAATTAGTCATGTCGGCGTCGGAATGATTTTTGCAGAGATCGTTTTAAGAATGATGTTTAAAGACGCTGACATTAGAACCGAAAAGCGACCTACTTTATGGTGGGCAGGATTTTTTGGGGGATTAATACCAGACCTGGACGCAATTCCAGGATATATTCTGGGAGTACATCCTTATACATATCATCACTGGATTACGCATACATTTCTCGCCGTTGGAATCGTCTTTGCAATTGCAGCGCTCACGAAGTTCAAACCTTGGGCGATCGCGCTTTTCGTGGGTTTTGGAATGCATTTGGTTTTAGATTGGGTAGACAATTCGATTTCTCCACTAGGACCGTTCCTCCCAACAGTAGAATGGGGCATGCTCGCCGGTTGGGGTGAATTACCCGGTAGTAATTGGGCAAGCGAATATTGGTTAGAACCCGGCTATACCTTTGACCACGATTTGTGGAGTATTTTCATGTATAATGGGTGGGGATTCCCTTATGCTAGCGGCACTGAATTCTACTCGATATACGATATAATCCTCTCTGGAATAGCTTTTGCGCTATTCGCTTATTTGCTATTCATAACATTCAAAAAAGTTAAAAAGAAGAAAAAAGAAGGATAATTTGAATTGGGAGTTTTATTTCTATTTTAATTGCCTCAATTTTGATTCTTTTTCTTTATGCATTTCAAGCGTTTTCTCTTTAATGGTTTTTAAATAATCTCCTTTAAGCGGATACCAAATAAGAATAATGGCTCCTAGTAACACTGCGATTCCAGGGATTAGTCCAATTAATATCTTTATCGCAAATAATACAGAATCTGGTTGGTCTAACACAATTGGTTGTCCGATTTCTGGGGTAATGAAACCCGAAATTTCTAATAACCAAGCACCTAAACCTAAAGCAATAGATTGAGCAGGTTTTGTAAACAATGCATTAACTCCGAAAAACGCTGCTTCTCTTCTAACACCAGATTTCGTTTCATCCTCGTCAGCAACTTGAGCGTAAAGTACATTTGTTAGAACTAGCGGCCCTGATAATCCAAAACCCGCAATAATTAATAGTATGTAAATTATAATCCCATCAGAAACCATAATTGAAAATAATGGAACACACGCAATAATTAAAAATAATTGATTAGTTTTCGCGACTCCTATTTTGCCCGCAACTATATTTACGACCGCTATTCCTGCTAATAATCCCAGAATTACAAATATGAATAGAATTTCGGAAGGCATTCTCAAGACATAATCGGCTAAGTAGAACATTTGTCCAATCAATATTTGCTGCATAAAAATGGACATGAAATTCGCAGCAGTTAGAATTAGGAAACCTTTACTCTTGAATGTGTATTTTATTGAATCGATAAAACCTAAAGGTTCGTCTACCTGAGTGAATTCTGGACGCTCTTTCACAGTATAGGATGTAAATAAGATGCAGAGCGCCCCGATTATTCCGATGATGGTTATTCCAATATAAAGAGGGATTAAAGAAGTCTGACCTTCTCCGGGACGAAGAAATCCGGGAAGTAGGAGTCCTAAAACCATTCCCACCAATTGTAATACAGAGGCGTAAGATTGTAAAGTGCCTCTCTCATTTTCGTCTTCAGATAGTTCTGGAAGCAGAGCTGAATAGACTAAAAAGATAATCGTGTAAAAAGTATCGTATAATAACATCATGATTAGCATCCATATAAAGACTCCAAATTCATCGAAACCAGTTGGTACAAGCCAAATAAGTATAAAGGATAATCCTAAGAAAGGTGCTGAGTATTTCATAAATGGTATTCGACGACCCTTTAAACTACGAGTTTTATCAGACCAAAAACCAAATAATGGATCGTTTATTGCGTTCCATATAGCATATAGGATTGCGGCTAATCCAATCCACGAGGCCCCCAAACTTAAATAAACTTGGTAAAAATATTGCAATAGAGCCCCATATACTCCAGAAATCATAGCACCCCCAAGCGATGTAATACCCCAAATAATCTTTTCTTTACGAGAAAATTTCTGTAAAATTTTTGATTCTATCATAGCATTTTAATATTTTTTATTATAAGTTTAAAGATTTGTATTAAATTTTCAATCTTGGTATTTATAATTTTATTCTAAACCAGCGCATACTTCTTTTTAAAAAAAAATAATATCTTAGATTATTTTGAAGAAAGTGATTAATAATGCAACAAACCGGCTTAGCAACACTACCACTTCACGGCGGAAAAGCGCCTGCGTGGCTTTTTAAACGAATGGTTAAGTTGGGAAAACCAATTTTTAAGATTTTATGTGATTTAGAAGGTCCTGATGGGATATTAGAACGACTTTCGGATACCTATTGGTTTCAGTCATTGTCATGTATTTTAGGCTTCGATTGGCACAGTTCTGGCACGACTACCGTTACTACTGGGGTGTTAAAGGAGATTTTAAAACCCGAGGAGATCGGACTTGCGGTTGTAGGAGGTAAAGGCAAGAATTCCCTTAAAGTTCAGTCTGATCTTCCTCAAGAAGGTAAAAAGTTGGGTTATAATTCAGATGAAGTCGAATTGCTAAAGGAGACAAGTAGATTAACCGCAAAAATAGATAACGCCGCTCTACAAGACGGTTTCAATATTTACCATCATGTAATGATTTTAAGCGAGGAGAATTGGTGCATAGTTCAACAAGGTTTAGATCCAATAATCAAAAAAGCGAGACGATATCATTGGCTCTCTAAAAATGCGGGTGATTTTCTCAACGACCCGCACAAGGGAATTACTTCAGAGATCTTTAAAGAAGAAGCGTTAAACATGGTCTCCTCTGAGAGCGCAGAATGCAGAAGGTGTTCAATGGATGTTTTACAAGAAGGAGTGAGTCGTATAAAAAATTATGTTCGACGAATCGAAAATCCACATCAAAAAACGCTTTTAGATTTTACAGGAGGAAATGGTTTAGAAATTTCGAAGAAATCGTTACCACATTTAAAAATGCCAAAATCGCACTATTTGGATTGGAACGCGTTTAGTGTAGCAAAAGAGCAATCTTTCTCGTCCTACAAAGACCTATTGACAATAAAAGGAATAGGTCCAGGTGCCATCAGAGCACTTGCATTAATTTCTGAGTTGATATGGGGAACTCCCGCAAGCTGGAAAGATCCTGCTAAATATTCCTTCGCTCACGGAGGGAAAGATGGCATTCCCTATCCAGTAAATAGAAAACTCATGGAAAGAAATGCTGCTATTTTAGAAGATGCGATTAATCAAGCGAAAATTACTAGTAGCGATCGTTTGAAAGCGTTAAGACGACTCCATAGGTATGTCAAACTGAATTAAAACCAGGACAGTAGAATATATTTTGTTTATTTTTTATTGATTTCAACTCAAACTCTTAATAAAATTATAAAGAAAAGGACTAAGCGCTTTATCAAATATTGAGATTAAGTATAAATTTCTGAAATCTATAGAGATTTTGGATATGAATTTAATACAATTACGAAAACAAATGCCCGACATCTTCGAGAGAGTTAAGAACGATGTGGAAAAAGCGATTGGACGCCATAGAGCTGGTTTAAGTTTAGGTCTAGTTGATATGGGAGTGTATCAAGGCAGTTTTATTGGAGGAATGTTTTTTCCGGGAGGTACAACCATTGTAATGAATCGAACGCCTCTAAAAATCATTACATCAGAGCAAAAAGACGAGATCGTCTG
>JAHQWX010000435.1 GCA_029856375.1 Promethearchaeia archaeon
TCTTTCTTTTTATTAAAGCAATTCTTGTCCAGTATTAAAACAAAAGAAATTTATCAATATTAATATTTTTTGATATACTAAAGAATTTATTTAATTCTTCTTTTCCCGGGAATTGTTTCTTCTTCTGGTTTCTTCTTTTCTTCCTTTTTTGCTTTTTTAGCTTCCTTTCGAGCGACTTTTTCTTCTGGCGACAATCGTACATACTTTTTAACTCTTTTCGAAATTAATAGAGAGATAACAACCACTCCTACTGCAGCGAGGAAATACAATAGAAATATTAGAAGGAAGTTTTCACTTGGTGATACTTCAGAATCATTTAACTCCGTTATAGTGTGATCCGCAGAGAGAGTATATTCAGATTCTCCAACGCCATCATAAACAAAAACGAGAATATACGCCATCTGATCTCTCTCGTTAGTCCATATCTCGTTGCTTATTGTTAACTCCTCTTCCAAACCAAGATCTGTTGTACTAGTAGTTCTGAGCTGAGAATTATCTGACGGTTCTAAGTTGCTGATTGGATAATATGTTAAATCTATTCCTCGAAAATAGAAGTTATCTCTTCCCCAATATAAGCGGAGATCTAAATCTAAATCTCCTTCATAGGTTAGAGTTATTAATACGGTCTCTCCTAATTCCACTCTACACTCATAGAATTGCCATTGATTGTAGTTCCAAGTTTCATTTTCATTGCGCATCATTGTACCCTCAAAAAGAGAAGTGCTTGATTGACAGGTGCTAAACGCAAGAACATGAAACAGTAAAAAAGCAATGATTACTAATAGTAGAAATGTTTTCACTATATATCTTTTCACAGTTGACCGCCCTCCCTTTTTATTTCTTCCCCACATCGAGGACATTTTGTTGCTTTAGACGATAATAGCCAACCACAATTTGGGCAATTATTAGAAACAGTAACTTCTTTTTCTTCTAGCTCTGGTGATACTTCTTCAAATTGAGGTTCGAATGTTTCAATTATTTCTTCTTCTTTCGGTTTCATGGGAGGTATTAATTCCTCCGTTTTAGGTTCAACTTCTTTCGCTAAAGCTTTCCGTGCTCGTTCTAATTCCTCGTCAATTTTTGCCATTTCTGCTTGAATATCCTCTTCTGTGATTTTTATTTCTGATTTAAATTCCTCTTCATACTCAATTTCACTTGGTATCGGATATTCTTCTTCGGGAGGTTTCTCTTCTATAAGTTCAAATTGGCAACGCGGGCATTTAGCCGCTTTCGACGACAAAATCCAACCACAATTTGGGCATTTGTTTGAAATTGTAACTTCCTTTTCTTCAGGAATAACGGTAGGTTGAGAGAGAATCTCTTCCTTTACCGGTTCCAACTTCTCCTCCGTAATTTCTAACTCTTGCTCAAAAACATCTTTCTTAAAGAGAGCTTTTTGTTCTTCTTCGACCATCGCGTCTAACGTTAAACCTATTAATCCTTTTCGAGTCTTTCGTTTTATTACTTGAACCGAAAGAACATTCATAAGAACAATAATGATGGAGAATATTATAAAAATGATAATCCAGCTACTCGTTATTGGAAGTGGATTTAAACGCGGAGGGTCATCAACCGCGAGAGTGATAGAAGCGGAGGATGTTAGACTCGGATTATCGTATTGGTTGATAACTATTACTAAGTAATAGTAAGTATTCGGTCCAGGAACTTTATCTACAAAAGTATAAGTTTCTTGATTAGAATCGTTAACCACCACTTCATAAATGCAGAATTTTTCTCCTTTTTGCCTTCCCAGGGAATTCAATCGATCCCCAATCAACATATTATCTAATGCATCGGTATCAAACGGAGAAAAGGAGCGATATATAAGGAATTTCTTAGTGTTATAATTCTTTTTAATCCAAGAAAGCGTAACATTATACCCGCTATTAGATATCGAGAGAACGGTAGCGTTTGGAATTTGAGAGTTAAGAATTAAAGCTCTTTGATCGATTCCTGTATTCCCTTGGTCGTCAACGGCTTCAACCTTTATATATAGATTTTCATCTGTTTCGAGATACACATTGAGAGCTAATGTAAATTCGTAAACAAAATATGTTGTATGATTTTGATCGAACTCTGCGAAAGTTTTATTACCAAATTCGGTAAAAACACCTGTATCTGAAAGTTTGTAGAATACTTTAACAGTTGCTGTGTCGTTATCTACAATATCGTTATTGAGAGTGACATTAACAGAAGTAGTTAAACCAACATTTGTCCCCGTAATATTTAATTGTGGCGTAGGAGCAATATTATCGATGAAGATACTAATATTTGTTGAATTTACTAAACCTGCTTCGTCGTACGCGACGGCAGAAATATTCATGGGTCCATAAAAATCGCCGGTATAGTAATTAATCCTCCACCCTCCACTTGGAGAGGAATCTGTTCCGATGGTGGTATTAGCAAAAGGGTCAGTAGTGTAGTTATAGAATTCAACCCTATCTATATCGGTCGCTACTCCAAACGATACTATCAAAGGTACAGTTCCGGAAACTTCTGAATTGTTTAAAGGATTAGTAAATTGCGGCATAGGTTTCGTGTTGTCTATGTAAATT
>JAHQWX010000436.1 GCA_029856375.1 Promethearchaeia archaeon
CCCCAACTAAAAGAGTGAAAGTGCTAATAAGTCCGTCGTTCAAACCCAAAAGGATGCTTCGAATCTTCTCGCCACCCTCAATGTGCTCTTCCTTTTTACTTTGCATAATATCTTCACTTATTTAAGGTTCTTACAAATAGAGATCTATATATTTTATTTACTATATATGTAACCATCCAAAAAAGAAATCAAATGGTTTAATTATGAATATTGCTGAATCTATTAAAAAAAATTCCCTTTCTTTTATAATCACTGTTCTTGTCGTGGGGTGGCTGGTATTTTTAACAGTAATGGTTGTGCTTGCACAAAGAACGGTTCAGTTCGTTAATGTTATACCCGATGCTAATGGAGTAGATGTCTCTGCTAATTACTCTTCCGACATCCCGTTATTGAGATATTTATTAGAACCATTAGCGGGGATGATTTTTTCTGTGGTCTCAGATCCGGTGGACTCAATCGTCTCTATTATATTATTATATATAATCGCAAGAATTGCGCTATTTGCTATAGATAACACCATTCTTAAGGGGAGGAAGAAAAAGGAGGTTATCTTCGCCTACTTTAAAGACACGCTTGACTACTTTGGTAAGTGGTTTTTATTGGCTTTTGGAATCTCTTTACTGTGGTTTTTATTTGGCTTTTTGATATTCGGATTTCAGTATGTGAACAACACTTTTCAATATCACCTTTTTATCCCGTGCTATTTAGGGCTAGTCCTTCTTGTATATAAAGGCGGCTCGCATTTAGTGAGGTTTATAATTCCTGGGCTGACTCCTAAACCTTTAAATTGGGATAAGGAACCTGAGAATAGAAATTTAACCGATAGATTCAAGTCCAGAAGCATCAAGGAAGGTGTTTATTTATTAGAATTTGTTCTTCTGTTCTTAGTACTAATATTCAATTTACTTCAAGTGAGATTTCCCACTCAGAGAATTAATCCCATAGTTCCCTTAGACGACGACGAAATCTTATTAGATCTTCATGTACACACAACAATGAGCGATGGGTACCTTGCCCCTCACGATCGAGTATTTTGGTATATAGAGCAAGGATTCCACGCAGGTGCGTTCTCCGATCACGATAATTTGAGAGGAGCCCATTTTGCTCAAGCGTTTGTAGCAGCATTTAATATAGATTTTACCGTATTGACAGCAGAAGAATATACAGTTCAAGATTTCGATTTTCCTGGAACTCCTGAAATTCATTTAAATATTATTGGATTGGAGGACACCATCATTCCAGTCGGCGCTTTAAGAAAAAACGATGTATTTGGAAAATCCATGAATGTAAGTGACATGATTAAGTATGTGAAATCTCATGGTGGCTATGTTTTTGTTAATCACTATCGAAGTTTCCCTGGATCGCCTTACACATACGACCAATTAAGAGATTGGGGAGTTGACGGATTTGAGGTTATTAACGGTGGTTCTTACAGCGATAGATATAGAGATATAAGGGAATATTGTCTTGCGAACGGTTTAGCATGTCTCGCGAATACAGATCAACACCCTGGTGACCCTGCAGAGTGTTTCATGAAAGTAAAGCTCGACGATCCAAACGATAAATCAGCCGATGCCATTTTTACAGCGCTTAAAAAGAACCAACACGATGCGGTGTATATTGATACAATCTCCACTGAAGTCGAATTTCCATCACCACTAGACCAACTTGAATTGTTCGAAAATCTAATAAACTACCTTTTGAACTCAGATAAGTTGCAAGTGTTGTCGTGGATTGTGTGGTCCGGAATAGCCTATTTACTCTCTTTACTTATAATTCAAGGCGTAAAAAAATCGAGCATCGATAAAATTAACATTTACAAAGCGCAAATCCAAAAAGAAAGTTAAATTTTATTCCTTTTTTTCCTTTTTAATTATAAATACTTAATTAACGCAATATATAACAAGATAAGAATAAGTGAGAACTATGAAAATACAAACAGAATTAGACGAGTTGCCACGTTTTAAAAACTATAAAATTCTACAAGTCTCAACTCACGGGCACGATAAACCCGTTCACCCAGTTATAGTAAAAAAAGGATTTGTGGAACCAAATACCATGCATCGCGATCAATTACCAATTTTTACTGAAGATAAGTTAGTGTTCCCTGAAATGGAGGGACCTGGAAAAATCGTAAATATTTGGTTTACATTTACGCCAGCAATTAAATTTCCACCCGGTAAGGATCCCCAAGAAGATGTTACGAGTATTCTTAAGTACGGTTCAATGGTGAGAAAAATGATTTCTTATAAAGCGAAACCCATAGCACATAAATTTCTTCGCATACAAATATATTTTGACGACGAGAAAAAACCAAGCGTGGATTCACCAATAGGAGACTTCTTCGGCGTTGGTTTTGGAGAATATAAACACTATGTTTCGAGATATCTCGCAATGACGGCAGGAGGGTATGTGTGTCAGTTTCACATGCCTTTCAAAAAAGCTGCACGATTAGAAATAGTTAATACGAGCAAAACTCACGCGATTCCCGCGTTTTACGGGGCCATAACCTATGCTAAATACGAAAACGAAGATGCAATTAAGGATTG
>JAHQWX010000437.1 GCA_029856375.1 Promethearchaeia archaeon
GGAAATTCGCGATTTTATTGAATCCGTTCTTGCAAAAAAACAACCCATATCGAATTTGGAACTAGCTATTTGGAGCACTAAAGTAATGTACGCTGCTTATCTATCGGCAGAGACAAGTAAGCGGGTCGAAATTCCAAAAGGATATAACCTTTAAAAAACGAAGAAATAAAAAAATGATTGAGCATCTACGGGACAATTTACCCTGGGACGATTTCATATCCGAAATGGAAAGCGAGGGATTCGTCAAGTTTCCAACTCTTACACCTTCAGATTTAGAAAATATCAGAAAATCCGACGCGGAGTTTGAACCAGGTTTTATAATGGTTGTTGGTGATCCGATTCAAAGTGGCGCAATTCGAGATGTTTCTCATTTGCATTTATTGCCTTACATAATTTTTCGTCCAAACACTGAAGCACAGCTTCGAAAAATCGTAATATCCTCTCGTAAATTTAAAATATCCATCACTTTTGCTGGCGGAAAAACCGGCTTATCCGGCGGATATTCGAACTATGGAATTATTGTCGACCTTGAAGATTTTCACTCTTTGCCAAAACCATTTACATTAGATCTAGAAAAGAAGCAAATTACTGCTGAACAAGGAGTAAAAGTTTGTGATTTAATTAAATGGGTTCCCTATTTAAGTAATGGGCAGTTTATTTTTCCTGTTCAACCTGCGAGTTCCCTAAAATTACCAGTTCTGGTTGGAGGAATTATATCGTCTAATTCTAGTGGAGTTACTTCTGGGAAACTTGGTGCTGCATTCGATTGGATTGAAAAAATGCGCGTGATGAAGCCAGACGGGAATACGATCGAAATCGATAAAACTGATCCACTCTTTGCGAAAATTGTTGGTGGAAATGGGTACTATGGTGTAATCTTAAGCGCAACATTACGATTACACGAGCCATCTCAGAATTTAAGCCAAGCTGTATTATTCGGTGAAGACCTTATTTCTGCTTTTAACGGATTACAAAGCGTCTTAGATAAAAAAGTATTCATCCTTGTTAGCGAATTCGTTATGAGTCCCTTCAATCTTCCCGAGAAATTTGCATCTCTTGCAAATTTAAGTAAAAAGGTGAAGAAAGTCAAATGGGTTGTGCTTATTCAGGGATCTCCTAAAAAAATTGATGAATTTATTGAAATAATGGTTTCGAATTCTGAGTTGAGTGTGATTAAACTATCTGAGAGTGATTTTCAAGAGTATATGGATGTTCGCGCAGCAATGCCCATACTTTCGTTTTCAGGTAGCGAAGCGGGTGATTTTTTAAAAATTCCGGGTTTCGAAGATGTTTTAGCTAAACCAGAGACTCTGCCAGATATTATTGACACAATAAACGAGGTATTAGAGAAGAAAAATTTTAGCAAGGTTATGTATGGTTATGGGCATATTAATTTTCGGAAGGGGCAAGGACTTTTACTCCATATTAGACTCCCGGTACCAGTTGAGAATTTTTACCAAAATAGGGAAAATAATTTACATAATATCACGGAAACGGTTTATGAAGTAAATATCCTCCTTAGAGATAGGCATAATATCGTAGGACTTAAGGCAGAACATAGTTCTGGTCCATTCCAATTCTGGCTAAGTTCAGAGTACAGAAATAAAATTCGCGCAGATGTCAAGTCTGGTGACGCTTTCTACAATCCGCATTTAACGATTATTGACGATTTGTTGATAAGAAAAATAGGTCAGCATGTAGAGGACATAACCGACTTATCTAAGATTGATAAGAACCTACCCGAAAATTTAAGAAAAGAATTATTTACTGATGCTATGTACATTTATCTTTCTGGATAAGCGTATATTTCTTACTTAGGTCTCAATAGAAAAAATCCCACATTAAAGAGTGTTAAAGCGAGCACTCCTAAGGATAATTGTAATAAAGCGTCTAATAGAACACTTCCAAGCTCTATCGCCCAACCGGCAACCCAAACGAAAACAAATATGAGCAATCCGAAAGCAATCATCATTGCTGCTTTTCTCATTGCTGCTCCTTTAGGGGACTTTATAGCAACCTGAAAGTAAAGGTAAAATAGAAATAAGAAATTATAAAAAACCCACAATATAACACCAATTGTTCCAATTGAGAATAAAAGGGTGTTGAGGGGCATATATCTTGCTAAAAGCATTAAAATAATCAAAATGTCGCAACAGAGTACTGAGATTGTGTGCCAAGGAAAGGTTTGTTTAGCGTATCTCTCCATTGGGAAAAGATAAAAACTCAAACTTATGATAACTATCGCAAATAGAAGAAGACTTTCCACTGGCATCGTTACTTTCAAACCCTCAATATAAAACATGTTAAATATTATGGGAGGAACGATTGCATTTAGCGTATCTATGATCGTGTTCATGCCATACCAAATTAACATAAAATCAATTATAAAATAAAGAAAACCGAAACATATAACGACAAATGTAATGCCGGTCAGTTTGAATAATGTCTTAATTTGACCAGATAATTTTGGTACGCGGGACCATAGATGGAAGCTCGTAAATAAACAGCCCCCACATATTGATAAGAGGAAAATAAACTGAATAT
>JAHQWX010000022.1 GCA_029856375.1 Promethearchaeia archaeon
AAAAAACAGAGATTTCCACCTGGATCAATTATTCAAAGGCTGGTTCAGGCGGGTACGGTAATAATAATAACACAAATCCTTCAGTATTATACACATTTTATGCCGCTAACATTTTGTTATTAATATTAAATACCGGAGATGTTCCCGAGGGTGAGGGTCATACAAATTATGTACTTACTTGCTTTAATTCTGATGGCGGATTTGGGGGCACTATATCAGCAGAATCCTCGATAGCCAGCACATATTATGCCGTAATTGGTATTAACGATTATTCTGAATTAAGCGATCTATCCGTTCAAAATGAATCCTGTATTGATTATATCACAAGTTTTTATGTACTAGATTCAAGCGATTCTAAAAATTACGGAGGATTTTCAGAAATTCAATTACCAAATAAAAGCCTTATCAGTACTACCTACTATTGCGCTTTAACATTGCAATTATTAGATTCATCTGAATTAAAGTCTCAAGCAACAACTCAATGGGTATTATCTCACCAGAATTTAAACGATGGGGGATTTGTAGACTCTGCTGAAAAAGATATAATCGTATATTCGTCAATGAAATCAACTTTTTTCGCTTTTAGCATTCTAAAACTTTTCGATGTCAGTCT
Organism: Promethearchaeia archaeon; assembly: GCA_029856375.1. Taxonomy (GTDB): domain Archaea; phylum Asgardarchaeota; class Lokiarchaeia; order Sigyniarchaeales; family SOKP01; genus 6H3-1. The sequence continues at coordinate 614 of JAHQWX010000022.1, forward strand.
AATATCATTAAATGAGAATTTCTGGGATGTCGAAACAAATTGGTTGATATTGATATTTATTCTATTAGCATTGTTCACCGGCATTGTTGCAATTGGTTTATATATTTGGCGAAAAAGGCAATTATGAGACTCAGTTCATTAAAATCTATTTCCTTATTATATTTAAATCTACAAAGATTAATTGATATTATATGATATCCGAAAAAATATTAGATGGAAAAAAACTCTCTGAAGAATTAAACCAAAAACTAAAAGAACAAATTATTGACGCACATAAGAAAACGGCAATAAAACCAAAATTAGCTACTATCTTGGTAGGTGATAATCCAGCTTCTCAGATTTACATCAAAATTAAACATAGAACTTGTGAGATAGTGCAAATTAAGAGCGTTATGGTAAATTTGGATAAAAAAACTACTAAAGAACAACTGTTCAAGGAAATTGAAAAGCTAAATAATGATTCTACAGTTCACGGATTATTATTACAAATTCCTCTTCCAGATCATTTGAAGGAATATACTGACGAGTTTATTGGTTCCATCTCTCCTGAGAAAGATGTCGATGGTTTAAATCCGAAAAATGCTGGAAACTTGTTTAATTACAATGAATATTTAGCTCCTTGTACTCCTAAAGGAATTATCGCTCTATTAGAAAATAATGGTGTAGAGATACAAGGAAAGGATGTTACCATTATAAACAGGTCAAACCTCGTTGGTAAACCTTTAATTTTTATGTTATTAAAAAGAAACGCAACTGTTAGCGTTTGTCACACTAAAACCAAGGACATAAATAAGTTCATAAGAAACGCAGACATTTTAGTAGTTGCAGTTGGAAGAGCAAATTTCATTACCGCCGACCGAGTAAAGGAGGGCGTTGTTATTATTGATGTGGGAATGAATAGAGTTGAGGGGAAACTTTGTGGAGATGTAGCTTTTGACGAGGTGCTACCTAAAGTAGCAAAGATAACTCCTGTCCCCGGCGGAGTAGGTCCGATGACCGTCCATATGTTAATGCAAAATACTTTCAACGCTTATAGAAATTTAGTGGGCATATAAATTGCCAATGAAAATATATTTGATGATTTTATATATTTAATAGAAACTCGTATTCAAAAGTTAATTAGATTTCAATTAATTGGATATGCCCATCTACGAGACTGGTATAAACATAGGAAATAGGTCGTTAATTGAGATTCAATATTATTCATCCCACGAACAACTTGATCCATCGCTAAGAGCTGGATTTCTGCAAGCACTCGATGGATTTTCCCACGAGGTTATGGGGGACAATATAGATACAATTTCCTTGGCTTCATTTAAATTGGTTTGCGTTTCGATTCCTATGTCTATACCAGAAAAAACTCTCGAGGAGGATACATTACCTCTAATGGTGTATGCGATTATTGATAAAACGCTCTCAGTGGAATTGATTAAAAAGGAGTTAAATCACATACTTGAAAGCTTTACAAATCGTTATTCAAAAAAAGAAATTTTTTCAAAAAAATCAAAATTTTTTAAGAAATTCGCCCCATTTATAGATGATACGCTTGGAGATTTAAAATTAAAAGAAGAAGATCGATTTAAATCAATTTTTTAGTAAAATATCGTTCCTTTTTCACAACCTAAACAAGGTAGAGTATGCTTGAGTTCAAATATAGGTCCCGAAGCGAAGGCAAAATATCAAAAATATCTAGACGCAGAAACTCTAGAAGAGAAGATAAAGAGATTAGAGGAGTTCATATCTGCGGTTCCTAAACATAAGGGAACTGAGAAAATAGTTGCGTTAAACAAGACTAGATTGGTAAAATTAAAAAAGGAGCTTGAAGGCAAAAAGCAAAGACAAAAAAGATTGGGCTCGCAAGTAAGCCCGTTTTCAATAAAATCAGAAGGAATTCAAGTCGTTTTAGTAAGCGATTACCATACCCCAGGCATCGGTAAAACATCAATATTAAATTATTTGACGGGAGCTAAGCAAGAACAGATAGGAAAATTCACTGTGGAGCCGCAAATTGGTATTTATAAATTCAAAAATATTAATTATCAAATCGTCGACATGCCGGCGATAATGAAGGATGCTTCAAAGGGCGTTGCACACGGTCGAGAAATCTTATCGGCTATACGCTCTGCAAACTTGGTGTGTTTTTGTATAGATTTAAGCCGAAGCGTGGAAAAACAGATGAAATTATTAATCAACGAATTTGAAGAAGCGAATATTAGAATTAATAAAAATCCACCCCCGATCGATATTAAAAAGACCGGAGCAAATAAAATCCAAGTATTATATTTGACTGACGCGAGTAAAAAATGCCAAAATTTAGACGAAGATATTAAATCTCTTGTTAGAGAGAGTGGAATGCAAAATGCAATCGTGAAAGTATTTGGGGAAATAAATATCGACGATCTTTTAGACGCATTAAATCCCTCAATTGTTTATATTAAGGTTATGATACTTGCAACGAAAGGAGACCTTCCAGAAACCGAAAAACAATTTAAAATATTGAAAAGGAAATTCTCAGAACAGTTTCCGCTTATTCTCGGTGTGAGTGCGATAAAAGGCAAGGGTTTTGAAAAATTCGGTCAAAAAATCTTGGATTTCCTTGGATTTATAAAAATTTTCACGAAATCAGGAATTAAAGTAGCAGAAACACCAATAATTATGGAAAAAGGTGCATCCGTAAAAGATGTCGCATTAAAAATTCATAAAAACTTCTACGAGTTTTTTAAATACGCTGTAATACATCGAAAGGGCACGCGTATGAAGAAAAAGAGAGTGGGATTAGATTATCTTGTAAAGAACGAAGATATAATCGAAATATATACTACTATTTAAAACTTAATCTAAATATTCTTCGAGTTTTTCTTCGTTTAAATTTAATATTTCAGTGATAATCTGTGAAAGTTGGTTTTCTTGCGATTCGTCCTTCTCAATGAGGGCTTTCGCCATATCTCGGAACTTTAAATATTTATCTCCAGAAGATATTTTCTGAATTTTTGAGCTGAAGGAGTAAAGATTGATGTAAGCGTCTTTATAATCGCCTTGAATTAATGAATGTCTGCCTATTTTTTGTATTGACTCTGATAATGTTTCTTTTGCTCTTTTTAAAAATAGTACCATTTTTAGCTTAGTATCGTCGATTTCATTTTTAATTTGTTGCTTTTGGTTTTGGTATTTAAGAAACGACGCGTCGTCTTTTAAATCGTGAGATATATCGATGAGTTTTTTTACAATATTATATTTTCGAATGAGATTTTCAATGCTGTTTAATCTCCCTTCAAGAAATTCTTTTTCCTGTATTAGGTTTTTGATTTCTTCCTGTGAAAGTTCGCCTTTTTTCGCCCAAATCGACTTTAAAATTTCTACTTGGTTATCCGCGAGGGTTTTCTTGTCAACAAGATCTTTTTCGGCATGGATAATAGCTGAAATGGGACCATCTAAGATATCGAATACATGTTTATCTCCTTCCCAATCCATAAAAATTTCTTGATGTTTTAATAAAGACTTAATAATCTTAGGAATAATTTTGTTAGCTTTCTTATTATCTTCCTTGTCTATTATGACTACAATATCTACATTAATCTGTGGAATAGAAGTGATTTTAACGAGATAATTCCCAAGCTCGATATTTTTTAAATCCTTTGAACCTTCTAAGACAATTTCTTGAATAAAACTTTTTATTGCCGAAAAAAACGAAGAAAATAACTCCATCTTTCCATGGCTAATATCTTGAAAATTCTTGTCGAATAGTAAGAGTCCAGATTTAGTTTGATAAAGAAAGATACTATAAAGCATAACTCAGCGAATGTTTCTTATTTGATTTAATCCTTTTGTTATATTATTGGCAAATGAATAATATATAATTTAACTTTTTGACTTTTTTGGTTGCGTAATTTTTTGAATAATGGTTGGAATAGTTGACAATATCTTTTTAAAATCGTTATCTAAGCGCATAGGTTCGCATATATTACTGATTGTTTCTAAAGAATGAATTAGACTTTCGAAGTAATCTATTAAATCACCACGGTAAATAAGAATTTCAAAATCTTTGAGTAGATACGAATAAATCTCGTCAATCGAAAAATTTTCTTCGATTCTCAACGAAAAAATCAATTTCTGTAGGTTTAATCTGCCGCAATCACAATAAGGTCTATCATCGCAATTACAATCCAAAAATAAAACACGAGTCCAGTTAGTTAAAAGTTCGACTAAAAATCTTGGTAAATCTCTTCGTTTCTTAATATTTCTACTTTCCATTATAGACAAGATAGTCCCTGAAAATAATTGGTTAGAGATGTATTTAGCGCTTATATTTTTGGATATTTCAGTAACAACTTTATTACTCACATAAACATTCTTAATCGGCTCTAAATTCAACGCTATTATTTCGATTGGAATTTTCTCCTTAAATATTTGGTTTTTAATGTTTAAAACTTCATTAATCGTTAAAAAAGACTTAGATATAGCAGATCCTAATTTTGTTATGTGATATTGGTCATTTTCCATACGAATTAGCTTTTTTTCTTTCAAGGCGTTTAAAAAATCCATCAAATAGTAGTCCCCATTTACTAAATTCTCGTGAAATTTCTGAATTTCATCGAAATTAGCGGATTGCATCATTGAAATATAACCCAACAGTTCAGTTAACATCCTATCCTCGTCTGGGGGAATCTCAACAGGTTCAAGATTTCCATTTAATAATTGAATTGCAATTTTCTCTTCGGGATCCTTAGAGGATAAGTTGAAAATTCTATTAGGTAAAACCAATAAATAGACCTTTCCTAAATCGTGTTTTTTTAATCTTCCCGCTCTACCAACCATCTGTTCGAATTCGGAGACTTTTAACCAGTTAATTCCCATGGCTAAGGAATCAAAAAGAACCTGGCTTGCGGGAAAATCCACCCCAGCTGCTAAAGCCGCAGTTGTAACGACCGCAGATATCTTTTGCTCTAAAAATTTTTTTTCAATTTCCTTTTTTTCTTGATATGTTAGGCCAGCGTGATAAGCCTCAACTTTTAATTGTCTCCCATTGAAATATTCTGCTAATGTATGACAATTTTTACGAGAATTAGTAAATATTATTGTTTGTCCACGAAAACCGAAATTTGAAATCTTTTTATATTCGTGTTTTATTAATTGAGACATATATCTATTTTTCTCGTGTTCGTTCATACACAGAAGTAAATGCCTTTCAACTGGAACTGGGCGCTCATCGTATTTTACTAATTTTGATTTCAAGTTTGCTGAAATTTCCTTTGGATTCCCGATTGTAGCGCTTAAGTATAAATATTGACATTCTTCGACAGGGAACAAAGATTTTAATCTCGAGAGCAAGCCATCAATTACAAAACCTCTTTCAGTATCCCCTAACATTTGAATTTCGTCAACTACAATTGTCTTAAACCCTGTAAGCTCTGAAAAAGTTCCACTTCTAAGAAAAAAATCTATTGCTTCGTATGTCGCTATAACGATTTGAGCATCGCTTATTTCACCCTCATCGAAGGAATAATCCTCTTCGATAATCGATTTGCCCACCCTAATTGCAACTTTAATCCCTAAGGAGCGATATCTGTCTTTAAACTCCTCGAAACGCATATTAGCTAAGGCAACTATAGGGACTAAATAGAGCATTTTAAAAGATTTGTTTTTTAATATTTTTTTAATTCCAGATAATTCAGCAATCAGAGTTTTTCCGCTGGAAGTCGAAGAAACTATCATTAAATCGGTATATTTTTCGCTTTCTAGCAGACCTGCATCAATACATTTAACCTGTATTGGGAGCAACTCTTCATAACCTTCCTTCAACAACAGATTTCTAAATTCTTCAGGTATATCGATATCACGTATGTTTAACGCGCGCTTTTTTCTTTTGCTCTCTTTCTTTTCAAGACGATCATATAGCGTTAAATCCGAATTCTTAACGGGATTAAAATTTGCTGCAAACGAACTTAGAATTTTTTTCATGTTCTTAAATTTTAATATCAAATGTCTAAGAAAGTCCTTTATTTTGGGATTTATCTCAATCCCTTGAATCTTTAATTCGTTTGCAACGATATTTAAAGCACAATTACTACATATGAACTGGTTCTGAAACGAGCGTATTATTTCAGAATTATCTAAGAGCGTAAACTTGTTTTCTTTAATGCATAAACTGCACAAAGTTAATTTTTCGATGTTTTTATATTGAAGTCCCTTTAGCATTTTCATTAAGGGTTCTAAATCTTCTAAACTTGCCTGATCTGAGATTGCAAGAAACTTATTTTTCTCAGACTTCAAAAATTCTTTAAACAATTTTGGATCGACGGGTTTTCTCGTTCCGTCTTCTAGACTTTTTTCGAACTTAATGGGTCTAATTTTATTCTTAAAATCCAAACCAAAGGCAATCTCGCCTCTAAAAAAAGGTTTGCTTGAATAGACTAATTGCCTACCCGATTTTTTTTTAAGAAAAAAGAGGTATAATGTAAAAAGATCCTTCTTCACATGAACTGGATTTTTATCGAAAACAATAAAGAAATCCTTCTTAAATGAAACCACTGTACGCTACCAAATTATTCATTAAATACTGTGAGTATGTAATTAAATAATTGCAAAAAAAATAAGTTTTTTCCTTACAAATGATAGTAAAAGAAAAATTTCGTTAGAATCCAAAAATAGCTTTTATGCGATTGAAAACATCTAAAATTTGTTTGAGCTTCGCTTCATCTCCAGTATCTAAATAGTGTTGAATCCATTGAGTTAAACCACCGTCTTTAATCCATTGCAACAAGTACTGGACGCTTTGAATGTTAGGATCGGACATGATATTTTCAATTTTCTCTATTTTTTATAATTATTCCTCAAAATTAATTAATTTTTAATTGTTAATATTTATTATTTTTTTTATTATTCTTTAAAAATTATATTTTAAAGAGTCTTAATTAAAATTATATCTAAAAAAAATAAAGAGCGATTAAAATGCCCGATGTTAGAATTAAGAGTCCAAATGTGGACGATATATTCGAAAAATGGAAGCAAAAAACAAATCGACAAAAAAAGAAAAACCTTGAAAAAAATTTTGGTACAAAGGGGGCCGTATTTTCATTAGACGCGATTTCTGCCGGTGAAACTATTAAGGATACTCAAAAAGAAGCTGCAATTTATTTCACGGTTGAGCAAAAAGTAGAAGCGTCAAAAGAACAAAAAGAAGAGACTGGTGCAATTAGAGACCTATCTAAGCAGAATTTTTATTCAATAAAAGGAGCTAGCGTGGATAAAAGCAAATGGCAGGGACCTGAAATTGTACCCGTATTTGAATCAATAACTAAAGTTCCGTGCGACAGTTGTAAAGGTAAAGGATATATTGAAACGCAATGCAAGGAATGCTCAAAAGGAATTAAAACAACACCGATGACCGTATTAGTGGGTGCAGAACAGAAAAAAGAAAAGAAAGATTTTCAATATAACTGTCCAACATGTTTCAAAGCTGGAACAATTAAAGATAAATGTAAGAAGTGCGACGGGTACGGCACGCTTTATAAATGGAAAGTTCTACCAGTACCTTTCAAGTCTCTCTCTCAACATGTGCCTAAACTCTATTCAAGCGCAAAGACTAAATTTGAGAAACAAATCGGGGAAGAACTACAAAAGGTAATCGAAAGCGTCGAGGGAATCAAAATAACTAATGTTAAAGAATTAAACGACAAAAAAATTGAGCCTAACTTGGGATATTACAATAAAAACATCTCAAAAATCGTTAAATCAGCTTCAAGCGATTACCAAAAACTCGACAAGGATAAAGACCACAGAATGACAAGCCCTATCTGGGTATTTCCAATGATACAATTGTTTTGCGAATCAAAAAAAGGTTCCAAGTTTGAAATATACGCTGTAGGGAGCGAGCAGAAATTTTTTATATACGATAATTTTTAATTTTTTTTTTTTTTTTTTTTAACCATTTAAAGTAAATCGTAATCTATTTTTTTCGATCTAATTCTCTTTTTAACTTTCTCCACCTTTTCTTCTAATAATTCGTTATATATTTGAGCAAGATAAATATTTTCTTTCATTTCTTCGTCTGCTCCCAAAAGTCTCTCGTATTTTTTTCTTAAAGTATTACTCAGAACTTTCTTCTTCATTATGTAAAAAAGAATTAGAATACTCAGGGCTAATAATATATTTACAGCAACAAATATTTCCATTGGAAAACCATAGTTCTCATACAATAAAACAAATAGGTAAAAAGAAATTCCTGCCCCTATATCCATAAACGCAATGTCTAAAATCGCGTTGAGGCCAGAGTCGCGTCTCTCTTCAAATTTTAAGCCAATTTTATATAAAATAATATTCTCAATCAGCTCCCAAACGACTGCTCCGAGTTGTACGAAGGAAAATGCCCCAGCAGTATCTAAAATATTCGCCATAATCGTAAATCCAATAAGACCCATTATTATATGACCAAATGTGTAAAAATCAACGCCAGAGATGCCTACTTGAACTACTGTTTTAGCAACGATAGGGAGCTTCTCGTCATCTTTTTTCATTATTTGTTTTTTTTCCATAATCCTTCACTTACTAACCTAATGATCTTCTACAATAAATATAATACCCTTTTTACCCATTAAATTATATCTAGCAAAACCACCTTATACTTTAATAAATAAGGTTATCGAATTAAAAAATTAATAAATCGTGTATTTTATACTATTTCAAAAGCACATCGGCGCTTATTGTGTCAAATAATCGCAACACGAAATTGGTATTTATTGGAGCGGGATCCTTTAGATTTAGCATTCCGTGTTTTATGAACATTCTCGAAGCAGAAATCTTGCATCCAATGGAATTATGGTTAGTTGATATTAATCCATATTCTCTTAAATTAACGGATTATATTATGAAATCTATGGCTTACTTACATAAAAAGAGAATCGAAGTTAAGTCAACAACAGAAAGAAAAGAGGCTCTGCCGAACGCCGATTATGTATTAATATCGCTCTCGGTAGGAATGCAAGAGACAGAGTGGTACGATATACACATTCCGCTCAAATTTGGAATGCCCCAAAATACTGGGGATACAGTTGGTCCAGGCGGTATTTTAAGAGGTGTTAGAACGGTTCCAGTAATCTATGAAATGTTAAAGGACATAAACGAGTTGTGCCCTAATGCAATAGTTCTAAATTACACAAATCCTCAAGGTACGACAATGCTCGGAGCAAAACAAGCTGCTCAAAATGTACAATCGATCGGTTTGTGCCACGAATTCTTCTCCATGGGAACTAAAAAATTTGCTAGATTTCTACATTTTTGTGGAGTCGAGCTTGCTAAGGGAAAAGAAATCAAATTATTGTATGGAGGTTTAAATCATTTCGCTTGGGTCACAAAATTTGAATACGATGGAAAGGATATTTATCCGCAAATGAGAGAGAAAGCTAAAGAGGCTTACGAAACCGGGAAATTTGGGAGACCTTACAATTACTATATTTTAGATAAATACGGCTATCTCAACTATGTAGAGGATCGACATATTACAGAATTTCTACCGAGATATTACAATTATTTCAATCATAATGATAAACCTTTTGGGATAACTCCTTTAAGAAATGTAATGAGTATTAATAGGCAAAGGCGCTTTGTATATAGTGCATTCAGATTATTAAATTGGAGAACAAGCGCTTGGATTATTAAATTTGGTCTTAGACCAATGGCAGGAGGGGAGAAAGCGCTAATGATGGTGAAAGATTTGGTGAGAAATATTCCCAGACACCATGTTTGCAATGTAATAAACAACGGGACAATTCCATCTCTTCCGGATAATTGTATTATCGAGGTCCCTGCGTACTTTAAGAACGGCAATCTTATACCAGCGAAAATTGGAGCATTACCAGGTCTAATAAACGATTGGGTTAAAGTCCACGCAGAATGTCAGCAATTAGTCGTAGATGCGTCCCTTTCTGGTGATCCAGAAGATTTATTAAAAGCTCTCCTCGCTGACCCAATGTGCCAATTTATTGAGGATGACGAAAAAATTGAAGATATGATGTGGAACCTGCTATACTACCAAGCTGATTGGCTCCCAAATTTTTCAGAGTCGATACTATCCCATAGAGATCTTCTAAAAAGAAAATACATTGTTAAAAAAAAAGAACTCATTACTCATAAAATCGCTCAAAAAGAGAAATATTCACCTAAAGAATCTATTAGAGCCAAATCGTGGCCAAATGTACCTTAAATATTAAAAAATCGATTTAAATAAAATAAAAGTTGATTAAAATGTCAATAAATTCAAGTAATGATGTAAAGAAAACGCAAAAAATCCAAGTTCCAATTATCTGGATTGTTGTTTTAGCAATAATGGCTCTGAGCACAACTGTATACAGTGATGTTGAGGGAAATTGGTTTAGTTCGTATGGAAATAAAGTTGCAGGAATGGATTTGGCAATTGTTGCTACTATGTCTGCTTTAGGTGTTATTATAGGAACGATATTTTATTTTCTTTGGGGTACGATTTCTGATAATTTGCGATCCAAATATGGGCGCAGAAAACCAATTTATGTGTGTGGAGCTTTATCAACGGCAGGATTGATGTTCATATTTGCCATCAGTACAAACCATCTCTGGTTGTTTATATGTAGAGGTATTTTGCTCGGAATTACCTCCAATATGTTCCATGTGACTAATAAGGGGCTACTTACTGATTTGGTACCTCAAGAAAGAAGAGGTCGCATCAATTCAATATTAATCATCATGGGCACGATGGGCTCATTGATAGTATGGATACCTGCTATTTTTCTTTTACCCGGAGAAGCTGAAGCATATTCTCCGGAAATTCATTTCTTCTTTATTTCTTTTGGTGCAGTAATCATCGCGCTATCGGGGATTATTCTCCTTTTATTTATTAAAGAACCCCCAGTCGCCGATCCACCTCGGAGTTGGATCCAAGATATCAAAGATGTGTTTGATTATAGGGAGCTCGCAAAACACAAAAATTTTCTTAAAGTTATTCCGGCAATGAGGCTAGTTAATATGAGTCAGAGCGCGTATATGACTTTTTTGATAATTCTGCTCCAAGATATCCCCATGACAAATGTAGAAATATAT
>JAHQWX010000438.1 GCA_029856375.1 Promethearchaeia archaeon
CTGAAAGTCTTTTGGTTTAATACTTCGGGATACTACTGGTTCGCACGCGTATTTTATCTGTTCAAAAACTGGAAAATGTTCTCCCGTAGCAGGTGCCATATTTGCATCTATAAATGTTTCACCCGTTGGACAGATAAATCCTTCAAGTGCAAACAAATTCCCTGCCGGAATTTTTCCAGTTGGTAATATATCTGTAATTTCCATGACTCCTAATCGCTTAATTCGGACTTTCTCTTTTCTTCCTAATAAATAGATCGGAGTCGCTGAGTCAAGCGTTCCAGAAAATACTCTACCGATTAAAGTGGCTCTAAACGATTTCGGATCAATAAAAATTTTTGTAATCATGCCGTAGAGGGAACCTGTAGGATCTGAATTTAATAATGTTTTTCCCAGATCTGATTCTAAATCGCCTTCCGACCAAATCTTAGGGATACGATATTTTGCTGCAGTAATTGGGTCTGGAAGGTGATCTACGACCATTCTCATTAACGATTCGTCAAGTCGAAGGTTTTTTCTTAAATAAGCAATATCTCCTTCGTTATATTTTTCAAATACGAAGGTCGGTGCAATATCATTCTCTTTAAGTATTTCGTAAGTAAAACCCCAGCCATGCTTTGCGCTACCAATCGCCACGCTGTTGTCTGCAAATGAGACTCTCCAATCTATTCCAGGTGGAGCAATTTTCTTAATTAAAGCGTTAACCTCGTTTTGTATTGAATCAATTCGCTCATATACTTGTTTTGGACTTAACTTTAATTCGTTAATTAATCTATCAACTTTATTAATAAATAAAACCGGTTTACATAATTCCTCGCCAACGCTCAACCTAATATTTGTTTCTGTCTGGGTCATTACCCCTTCAAGAGCATCAACGAGTATTATACATCCATCTGAACCTCGGAGAGCTCTCGATACCTCCCCGGTAAACGAAATGTGTCCAGGAGTATCGTTAATTTGATATATATAAGGAATATCGTCGTCAGGTTTTCTGGGATCGTCAAATGAGAGCAATACAACACTTGTAAAAATTGTAATTCCTCTTTCTTGCTCCTCATCATCGGAGTCTGTTGAGAGGAGTAACCCGGCATCTTCTTCTCGCATCAATCCAGCCCTTCTTAACAAATAATCAGTTGTTGTGGTCTTTCCGTGGTCGATATGGGCTACAATTGAGAAGATACGCTTCTTTTCATAAGGTCCACTGGTAACTAATTCCTTGATTTCCTCTGGATTTTTAACTTTTACCATTCTAAATCATTCTTATACTTTTCAAATACATCTAATTACCTTCTAAAATTTGCAAAAAAATAAAAATTTAACGATTTTCAAATCAAATTTTGAATTTTATTAGTAAAGAATCTTTCCTAATGACACTTTAAACGAATTCAAAAAATTTAATACAAGATATATATAGGTAGAAATAATGACATCTGAATTAGATCAATTATATCGATTAAAAAAGTCGGATGTATTAAAAGCAGGTGAAGTAGCTTCTCGAGCGTACATAGAAGTTCAAGAGCCATATTATTTTGTCTTTGACAATCCAAATAAACGTTTAAAGAATTATCATTATCTGTGCGATTTTCCAATACGCTATTGTGTTAAATATGGCGAAGCTTATGCACCATCATCTAAAATTGAGGGTGTAGCTGGTTGGGCTTTTTTTCAACAATATAAAATTAAAGCATGGCAAGCCATTCGAAGTGGGTTTTTAAACACGGTTTTTAGAACTTCAGGCGGTAGTTTAAAGAAAATCTTGAGTATTATTAATTTTCAAGGCAAATTACATAAACGCAATATAAATATCCCTCACTGGTGTTTTTTTATTCTAGCAATAGATCCAGTTCATCAAGGAAATCGATATGCGAGCAAACTTATCCGACCAATGCTTTCAAAAATTGACGAGGTGGGGTACTCTTGTTATCTAGATACTGCGAGTGAAAAAAATGTTTCGATTTATCAACACTTCGGATTTGAAATAGTTGAGGAGACTATGCTTCCAAGAACCGATTTTCGCTGGTGGGCAATGTTGCGGCGTTGAAAAGGTTAATTAAAAGGAATAATCATTTCTTTTAACACATAAACGCAGCGCTTACCCACTTCGGTCTTAGCTTGATGTGATGGTGAAATATTAATGACTTCAAATTCTTTAGGCATTTTTTTAGCTATGAAATCCTTCATGAATTTTAAAAAATCAGTATATTTTCGCTTTTCTTTAACATATAAGTAATTATTCTTCTTAAAACACTCGGGATTCTTCTTCTTAAATTGATCTGCGTGGATCTTATCATTAATAGGAGGGCCTCTCCTATCGTAATATTTGGAGATAATTGGATTTTCGCAGTAAAACGAAATGGCATAGATATCTTTTTCTTCATCAAAGTAGACTTCTAAAACGATCTTCTCAAACCTGGGATCTTTAGATTTCTCTATTTTTCCCTTCTTTTTTAACCCTTCTCCAAATGAATATAATTTATCTCTCAATTCAGTGTAGTGAACTTCTGGATTTTTATTTTTGCATTCGATAAGGAAGATTGAATCAT
>JAHQWX010000439.1 GCA_029856375.1 Promethearchaeia archaeon
ATAAAGAATAATTATGTGCGGCGCATTCCAAAATATTGGATCTCTGCCTCGTCTTTTCTGTACTTGAAATCCTTTTATATACACTTCGGGGAAAGTTTTTGCCAATTCTTTTTGAACGGATTCTGATAAAGCTTTAATTTTTTCTTCGTCTGAAATAATAAGGCATCTCATCGTTCGGAGATTACTACCCGTAGGGGCATATTTCATCGAATCTATAACTTTTTCCATTATTTCTTTTGGAATTTTTTTCTTTTTATACTGTCTGATTGATCTTTTCGCTCGCATGAAACGATACATGGTTTCATATGAAATCAAAGTGCTTGGATCTTGAACACCCTCAAAAGTTGATGGTTCGTCTCTCATGCTTTTGAATAAGACGGCATTTTCTGGACAAACCGCTATACAGTGCCCACAAGAACTACAAATCGGGTTGACAAAAACAACTTTTTCTTGCTCTTCATCCATATCAAGCCGTATTGCTATACACTCAACAATACATTGTCTACAGCCTGTACATTTTTCATAATCGATTCCTGTTACTGACATAATTAATACTCATTTAATTTTTGTATTATTTAAATATTAAACGGAAATTGCCCTAAATACAATATTTTATATAACCAGATTTTTTTGCCTATTATAATTATAAATTGAAAAATATTTAAGTCAATTAATGTTGTTTTAGTCATGCAAACTAAATCTATCTTGAAAGCGTTTAAAATAGTCTTCTCTGGAATCGATAACGCTGGGAAAACCAGTTATTTAATTGCTCTAAAAGAAAAATATGGTTTTCTAGATAAAATTTTAAATTTAAAACCAACCAAGTTCATCGAATACTCTTCGTGGACGCTAATGGGCAAGTATGTTTTAAATTTCTGGGATATGGGCGGGCAAAAAGAATTTAGAGAACAATACTTAGAGAATCAATTATATTTTGACGATACGGACATTGTTCTTTACTTAATCGACATCCAAGACGAATCAAGCTTTGAAGAGTCGCTTAATTATTTGTTCGATGTCTTGAACATATATCGAAAAACTAACTATAAGAACGAAATAATCGTTTGTTTTCATAAGTACGACCCCGGACATAAGGATACGAAAGTTTTCTGGGAGAGAAAAAAAACTTTAGTGGAGAATATAATTGACGCGAATCCCGACATGAAATTTCAATTCTTTAACACTTCTTGCTATAATCTCTATTCTTTAACTAACGCGTTATCGTATGTACTAAAGAAACAACTCAAAATGGGATCGTTGGATCGAAAATTGAGGGAATTTACGAAAAAAATATCTGGAGATTACGCTATACTGTTTTCCAGTCAGGGTTTAATTATCTCGGATTATTTTGAAATAGATATCTCCACTTACGAAATTAACTCCGTTATCTTTAAAAAAATGAACGACGATCTCGCGTATTTCCAGAAATATCTGGACGGCGAAATGAAGAACGATGAGAAAACAGAAGTGGTCGACCAATATTTAACATTAGTTAAGAATTTCTCAGTAGAGTCTTTAATTGACGACGAGAAACCCGAAAATTATTTCTTAAGCTTAAGATCGCTCAATAAGGAAGAAAATAAAGCCCTAATTCAAGCAAATTTGCCTACGATTTTGAAAGAACTAAAAGCAATCATAATTTAATGGATTTTCTTTCTTTTAAAATTCAAAAAACATTTATTAGTAAGACCAGACAGCTTCATTTAATTCCATAAAATATACCAATGTCACCGAGAAATATTGGATTTTGTAATAACCTCGGAATTTTCATCTGTTTATTTGTATCTATCCAATTAAGCTCCGATACATATTTTTCAAGTGTATCCTTAAGTTTTTCAAAATCACCATACATCGCTTTAAAAGTAAATACATCTTGAACGGCAAACGCACCACCTTTTTTTAGAACGCGGAGAGCTTCTAAGAACGATTTATGTTTCTCGCCTCGTTTAAAATCCCTAACCTCGTGAAAAGTTAAATTGCTCACAATTGCATCCATGGATTCGTCATCAAATGGTAGTTTCGCGGCGTTTGCGTGTTTGAACTCCATGCGATCGATGACATTTTCAATTTTTGCATTTCTTACGCATTCTTTTTGGTCGTATTCAAATACTGTTTCCCCCCAATAATCACTGGCTATTATTTTTGCGTTAGAAAATCGCTTCGCAACTTTAATTGCGATTGGAGCGTTACCACATCCGATATCTAAGCACATCCCATTGCCGTCCCATGGGAGAACCGATACGAGAAGATCGTGGATCTTTTCCTGTAAGTTTCCACCTCGCGCTGAAAACATATAGTACGCGTAAATGCAAAAAGTCAATAATATGACATCAAACACAAAAAATGCCCCAATGGCGATTTTTAGTATAACGAGAGGAATTAAAATCGTTCCTATTAAGGATAATACTCCTAAAATTACGCCATAATAAATAAATTTCCGAGGAACCCAATTTCCGTAGTTTGGTAATTCTTTTTCTGTCTTTTCTAGCATTTTTTATCATCATTCCATACTTTCTTTTACTATTTTCACTCCGGA
>JAHQWX010000440.1 GCA_029856375.1 Promethearchaeia archaeon
CAATAAGGAGGTCTCAATTCTCTCAATCACCCCATTTATTCATAAGTTTTTGAAAATTTCGTCCCATAGTCCTTTCAATTTTAATTCTAGCAAATGGTGTTAGTGGGTGGTCTCTAAAGGCTAGTTGGCGTGCCCATTGTTTTCCGAACTCGTACACATCTTTACATAGAGCGTCTGCAATCTCGGGTTGCTCGTCGATAATATTATATTTTTCTTCAGGGTCAACAACCATGTCGTATAATTCGTCCTCGCCTCCTTTTTCTCCCCGATTATCGATGAATTTCCATCTTGGGGTCCTGCATCCTGCCCTTAATTGAAATGCACCTATAAAAATCATGTCGTGTATAGAATCAATGTGAGAATTTTTATCTTCAATTGCAGGAAATAAGGATAAACTTTCCATTCCTTTAATTCTTTTTAGACCTACTGCTTCGAGGAAAAACTGCGAAATGTCCGGTGTGGTTAACAGAGTATTCATTACTCTTCCATTATCAAATCCTGGACCTTTAATAATGAAAGGTATTTTTGCTAACTCGTCGTATATTGGAACGCCATATTTTCTAATCGTACCGTGCTCGCCATAAGGCTCTCCGTGATCGCTGATTACAACAAAAATTGTGTCGTCCGTTAATCCTAATTCTTCGATTTTTTGCACAACCCTGCCAACTTCCCAATCAGTTTCGTAATTTGTAGCGTGTACATGAGCTAAGAGGTTTTTAATAACCCCCTTTGGTAGCCACGATGCTTTAGATGGAGGCAATGGGCAGTGCCCGAATGAATCGTCTATTAAATGTTCAAACGGCTTTAAAAACTCTCCTTCTGATAACCACGGTTCGTGAGGTTCGAAATGATCGATCCAAAGAAAGAACGGATCTCCTTCGGATGTTATAGAATCGAGCCATTGTAATACCATATTGGTTACATATGCTGCCCGCCGTACACCGAATACTTCTTGTAAATATAAATGATTTGCTCGTGAATTTATAAAAAGTTCTTGCTCAACTTTTTGTGTGTAATCTCCTCTCATGAGATCGGCTTCTAATTGTTCTTCTGTCCAGAAATAATCTTCAATATTAATTTTAGATCTAAATTTGCTTGCATTGGGATTTATTAATTGAATTTTTCCGTATTCTGAATGTTTAAACATATCAAAACCAATATTACAGTTAAACACCTTGTGTGTCATTGGACTATCTCCAAAAAGCGCGGTTCTAAAGCCTTTTCGCTTAAATCTTTCCGGGATATGAAGGTCGAATTCGGACATTGGTTTCCATGTACGGGAAGTGTGAGTGTAAATACCCCCAATCAACGCTGTTCGAGTTGGAATCGTTATTGGATATTCCGCGTATGCGTTTATGAAATTTATTCCATCGGTTGCTAATTTATCAATGTTTGGAGTTTTCGCAACTTCGCAGCCATTACATCCTAAATGGTCCGGTCTAAGGGAATCAAGCATAAATACGACTAAATTCGGGTGTTTTTTTGGCATTTTGATATCTCCTCTAATAAAGAAGAAAAATTACGAAGACAATTTATATTTAATCCTTGATTTCAATGGATAATTTTACTTATTCTTATCTTTTTTTTGTAGTCCCACCAAATTCCCATTCGCATAGATTTTTATAATCGTTTTATTATCTTTAAATGGGTTGTGGCTGAATAACAGAAACTACATTGAAATAGGAGGAAAATAAATACCGATGTCGTATTTGTCAAAAGTTCTTGTGGTGGGGCAAGAAGGCATTGGAAAGAGAACTTTTTTCGCCAGTTGTGACGATGTTAGAATTGGACCAGAGTCTTCCTATAATACAGTTGGAGTTGCTATTAATACAACCCAAGTTTCTGTGAACGATGGGGACGAAATTAGATTAATTTTTTGGAACATAAATCCTAGAGAAAGATTTCACTTCATATTTCCTAGCTTATTTAGAGGGGCTGCTGGTTGCCTTCTATTTTTTGATATTTCGGACCACTCTTCTTTTGAAGCTTTATCCCGTTGGTTAAATCTCATTAGAACCTATTCGGGAAATATCCCTATTGTCTTAATTGCTACAAAATCAGATTTGAGTCATAATGTTTTCAATGAAGAAATTGATGATTTTATTGAATCAAACGAGCTTGATGGATATTTTTCAACAACTAATAAATCTAAGATTGTAAAGAATTTTATTTTTAAACGTTTAGGTAATAAAATACTTTCTTTTCTTAGAACGCGACCAAGCCTTCCTGCTTTTAATTACAAATGGTTGGATCATCTTAGTGAAGAGGAAAGGGAATCACTTAAAAGTTTTGTCAGTTTCTTCTCAAGGTGTCCCGTCTGTAAGTCTGAAAATCATAAAAATTACCTAGAGCGATTTTATCTAAGTGAAGATGCTGAAAAAGTGAAAATTAGAGAGAAATTAGAAGAACTCATGGAATATTCATATTATGTTGGGAGTAATTTTACTAATGAAATAATTCTCGGAATCCCATGCTGTAACTGTTTTGAAAAATATTTTAAGTGAATATTTAAATAATTCTGAAGCGTTTT
>JAHQWX010000441.1 GCA_029856375.1 Promethearchaeia archaeon
AGTATTTTTATTAAAATTCTATTTAATAAAAAATTCAAATACTAGTAAGTATACAATTCATCTATTAGAAATTTCAGTGAAAAATGATGGTTGATCAAAGTTTAATAGATAAAGTATTAGCGTTAAAAAACGCTGGAGCCAGTTCTGTTTCTGCAGAAGATATGATAAATTTTATAAATCTAGCTGTGGCATTCGTGAATGAGGATAGCGAGGCACAAGATGTGCTAAAAGGACTTAATTTTTCTATTGTTATGAATACTGATGGTACAAAAAATTGGATTAAGTTTGAAGAAGGTAAGGCAAGCGGTGGCGAAGGTCCATCACCAGGTGCAACTTTAACTTTAGATACCGATGTCGAGACTGCTGCAAAAATATTCCTAGGCGAAGATGAAGCTGCAACATTATTCTTAAAAGGCGAACTGGAAAAAGATGGTGACATGATGTTCACGATCTATTTCATAGAAGTGCTAGAACTTATCCAAGACAAGACAGGCATCTTAAAGAAGGAGGAGAGGACCCCGATGATCCCCCTTGCGTCCTTAAAAAGATTGTTTCATGTGTATAGTGAGGGCGTAGAAGCAGCAAAGGAAGAGGATATTCCACTATTCTTTGATGTGTTGAATGCGTTTGTAAATGAAAACGAAGAAGCTCAAGATGAAATTGACGGATTAGAAGAAAAAAAAATCCAAATGACGGTGAGCGATATTGGTAAGGATTTTTCAATAAAATTAAAAGATGGCAAAATGGAGTGGATTGCGGGAGCGGTGGAAGACCCTACCCTAACATTTGCAGTTGATATGCGGACTGCAGCCGATATTCTTCTTGGAGGGGATGCTGCAGCTGCCTATTTAGCTGGAAAAATAACTGCAAGCGGAAATTTAGCAGATGCATTAATCTTACAGGAAATCATCGAATTGTTCTTAGAAGTTTTGGATCTAGAATAAAACCCAAGGAAATCAAATTATATTTTTTTCCCATTTTTTTCCCACCTAATGCGAGATAAGCCTATTCTCGACCAATAGATTTATAAATAATCTAATTAAATTAATTGTTAATAGAAAATTTAGTTGTAATGATATGTTAAATAAATATAATAGATGGGTAGCGATTATCAGCTCAGGTATGATAGTCCAGATGCCATTTATTAGAAAGTCACTCTAAATTTTCTATAATTCTCGGCTTCTGATTTTTCTTCGATTTCAAACTTGATATTTCGTTATTATCGATATTATTTTCAACGATATTCTCTCTTGCGAAGCCGATGTTTTATAAAATGTAAGTAAAAACTAGGAGGAAAAAAATTGAATGAATTAAATGAAAATAATGGGAATGGAGATTCCCAGTCAACAAAGGAGGTGAAGAGCAAAGGAAAGGATTATAGTAGAAATATTTGGAAATTTTATCTCTATAGTATCTTTATTTCAATGCACACCGTTAACGGAGCACTAATTCCCTTTTTTCAATCTTGGGGAAAATTGACCTTCATAGAAATAATGATCCTACAAAGTTACTTCACAGTAGTTGCGTTGCTATCAGAAGTGCCATCTGGTGCAATAGCTGATTACCTAAGCAGAAAATTCACAATGGTTCTTGCAGGAGCAGTAACTGCGGTAGCGGCTCTTATATACTCCAGTTATCCCAATATTTTTGTATTCGCGCTCGGAGAAACATTCTGGGGATTCGGTATGGCTTTACTTTCAGGAGCGAACGAGGCATTCGTTTATGATACATTGAAAAAACTGAATAAAGAAGAAGAATTTACCAAGCGATGGGGTCGATCTAGTAGCTTCTCGATCTTAGGACTAATGATAAGCGGGCCGATCGGTTCGTTGATCGCAGTATACATTTCTCTTCAATTTACGATGACATTCAGTTTTTTTCCAATGATAATTGCTGCCTTAATTGCTCTATCGTTCGAAGAGCCAAACGACGAGTTGATAAGAGAATCGAAGAAATATTTCACGCTAGTAAAAGAAGGCATCAAACAGTTAAGAAGCAATAAAATATTGCTAACACTTGCGTTTGACATGATAATCATTGAAACTTTAGCTTTCTTTCTAGTATGGACATACCAAGTATATCTTCTGGAGTTAGAGGTTGATCTGATCTATTTCGGGATAATCATGGCAATGATGACTCTATCTGAGCTGCTCTCTATGAATATCATTCCGAAAATAGTTGAGAAAACTAAGAATCATAAGATTTTCTTGGTATCGAGCACAATAACAGTTGGTATAGCGTACATATTATTGGGATTCACGACTGTTGTACCCGCAGGTATTGCACTAATACTTGTAATTATGGCTTTTGGTTTTTCTAGACGGTTGATATTCTCAAGCGGTATAAACAAACAAATCGAATCTAATAACAGAGCAACGGTACTAAGCGCCATCAGTATGCTTGGAAATATTGCGCACGCAATTTCGTATCCGTTCATCGGTATAATTGTTGAATGGAATGTGTTTGCAGTATTTATCTTTTTAGGGTCGATGACAATAATTTTCGCAATACTATCGCGCGTTAAAAAC
>JAHQWX010000442.1 GCA_029856375.1 Promethearchaeia archaeon
ACTAAAGTCGAAGTCGCAGCAGAACGATTGAAATTGATGAATACTTTTCTTGAAGTGGAGCATTACTTCGATAGATTACAAAATTTGCCGATGGAAGTGTATGAAAGAGCTGACGTATTAGTTGCTGCTCTAGATAATGTAAGAGCGAGGATGGATCTAAACAAAATCGCCTTGAGATTAATGAAACCCATGGTTGAAAGTGGAACAGTAGGATTCGAAGGTCATGTTCAGTTAATTATACCAAAGGGAACTGACATTCAATATCACGAGAGAGAAAAAATCATAAATGAAGTTGTTCAAGAAAAGCTATGGGAATTATCAGAAAATGAATACACCGAGTATTACGCTGCTCAAGAAGAAATCGCCCAGCTTGAAGATAGAATCGAGTTATTGAACGATCAGTTTATTAAACCAGTAGAAGACAAGATAAGAATCCAAGTAGAGATTGAATTTGAGGAAAAATATGCAGAAGATCGAATGAACCAAACTGCGTGCTATAGATGCGTCGTACCAATCCCACCTCCAGACGACAAATTAGTAGCTGCGTGTACTTTAAAGGGTATCCCTAGAAATAGAAACCATTGCGTCATTAAGGCAGAAGTAGAGTTTGAAAAGAAATATGGCCACGCCCCTAATTTAGAAGATGACGATGAAGTTGCAAAATTAAAGGATATTGCTCAAGAAGAATTAGAAAAATTAAGGGAAAGAGTTTTTAAAGAGAATGTCTCGGATGAGCAGCATGCAGCTTTATCTGAAGAGGAGATTCAAAAATGGAGGGAAAATATACACGAGACATTTGGACCAGACTATGTTTTTGAGGATATGGAAAACATTTTGGGTAATAAAATTCCTGCGGTACAAACCGTAAGTTCAATTATCGCCAGTATTCAATCCCAAGAAGTGTTAAAACTATTGTTTAGAGTAAAAGGTCGAGATATTGGTCCGCCAATGGAACCTCCATATGTTAATTACAATGGTATTTATGGAATTTTTGATCAAGTTCCAGTTCATAAACGAGACGACTGTATTGATTGCGGTAAGATCGAAGGCGAAGAAAATGTGAGTATAGTCGTACCATTTGATGCGATAGTAAAGGATATTTTCAACGCTCTAGACATTTCTGGATTTAAATTAGATAGAGAAAAATGGATTATTACAAATGCAACTAATAAAGAAATCGTTTGGGATCCTAGAATTCCTAACTTTAAAGATCCCGAATTACTTTTGAAGAAACTAGGCCTTAGAAGTAACGATATCGTAACCGCTACCCCAACAAGTCAAGAAATGGAAAACCTAGAAGTAAAAAAGTATAACATAATTGTCGCCTTCATGTAAAGCTCTTTTTTTCCGAGCTATGTTTTTTTAACCTTTTGAAGCGCATCGATAAAGGTTTCGATGGAGTAGGTTTTAATTTTAGCGTTTTCTCCAGCTTCGAAATCATACTTTGAATCCCCAACATATATCGCTTGCGTGCTCGATACATCGAATTTTTTTAGGATTTTAAATAAACCCTCTGGATCTGGTTTCCATTCCACCACATCTTCCCTTCCTACGATAAAATGGAATTTTCCAAGCAAATTTCTCTGGGATAACACGGAAAAAATCGTTGAGCGAAAATTTAACGAAAAAATAGCCAATTTAGTGTTTAAATCCAAACCAAATTCTTCCAAATGCTCTACAAAATAAACCATTTCTTCAAAGAAAGTAGAATCTTTGACATTTTCCCTTTCAAACCTTTCAATTGCGCGAATATACGATTCAATTAATTCGGATTCGCCTCTATCAACAACTTTCTTCAAACCTGTAGAAAGGCGTTCAAAAGATTCCTCTTCTCCGAAATCATCCATATATTTCTCGCTTAAAAAAGCTCGCAAGTCATCCCAATTGACATGCAACTTTACGATAGTCCCGTCAAAGTCGAACACAATAACGCGCAGATCCTTTGGAAATTCTAGTAATTCGCTTAACGACATCTATAGTACATAATTAATAGTAAATTTTAAACTAATTAATAAAAGGAAAAGAAAAATATAAAAAGACAAAAAGAATTCTTTAAAAAATTATTTAATCCATAGCGTATTTTTTAGTCCACGCTTCTGCTTTCTTGTCGAACTTCGCTTTCTGACGAAAGTATTGTTCGCCTGCTTCGTGATTTAATGGATCACCTGGATTGAAAAATGGTGGTTCAACATGCATCATGCCCCTCAGCGCTTCAATAATGTTGGTTAGAGTTTTTGACGGAGTCCAACCGCTTGCACCTGTTGAGGCATCTACTTTGCCTACCAAGTCAGGGTTGATTAAATCGAGGCAGATATTAAGTTTTCCGGGAGGAATTGATGAATCGATGTTCGGGTGCCACATTAAAGTGACTGCATACGCGTAAGGGGGAGTGAAAGGGTAATTCTCTGGGAATTTAATCTCAAATACAAATTTACCTTTGTAATAAGGAGTACCTTCTTTGCCAATGATCGTCAATCGAAGGTGATCTATACTTCTACCCCATGGCTCGATGATTACATAGCTATC
>JAHQWX010000023.1 GCA_029856375.1 Promethearchaeia archaeon
GTTGTATCTTCCTACAAAGAAAGCCCCTTCTAAAAACAATTTGTGAGGCTCCTCAAAACCGATTGCGATATCTGCGAGAGGGCATAAATTGTCCTCTTGAGTACATCCCATTGTCCATCCATAATTTCTGGCGTAGCTAAAAATTTGACAAAGGGCAATTTTCTTATCTGGTTTTTTTAGGAATTTAATCCTTTCTAATTCTTTTTGATCCTCAATTAATTTCACTGCAACTGGAAATGTGGATAATCTGAGATATTTATTTAACTTATCGTCCAAATCCTTCCATTTACTCATTTAACCTACCTTTTAAAAAGTAATTTTACTAACTATTCATCGTATGGTACTAAATACATTGTATATTTATTGCTGTTCCTTTATAATCGTACTCTTTTCTCTTAAGATATTTTCGTACTCTTTTCGCCAATCTGGCTCCAAATCGTCCAACGCTTTAACCGCTTCCCACCGTACCCAATAATAATGATCTTCTAATAAATCTATGAGCGGTAATATCGCTTTTTTATCGTTCAATTTCCTCAAAGCCTTAATTATACCTAACCTTATAAAGCCATGGCCGACTGAATCGTCAGTTTCTTTTAAAATTTGAATCAATAGAAGGGGAAATTTCTCTTCCAGAATATTTTTTAAGGCGTTAAAATTTGTGGTCCACAAATCCTGACTTGTAGTGCTTAGGAACGGTATTAATACGTGAATTGCTCTCTCGTCCTTTAGAATTCCCAGCGTTTCAATTACTTGAATTCGAACTCTTTTATTGTATGTATTCAACGACTCTATTAAATCTTTAACCGCTGATTTGACCTCTAAGAGTCCTAAAGATTTTGCAGCTTCAATTTTAACGCTATCGCTTTGGCTTCTTAGGTCTTTTTTTAATATTTCAACGGTCTTCTTAAGCTGTTCTTCTCTATAACCTAATTCAACTAATAGTTTTAGCGCGATATATTTAATCTCGTTCGTAGGTTCGTTCTCTAAAACCCAAATTAAAGGTCGAGTTGCCTTAGTTTCTTTATAATTCGATGCTAATAAGTTCGCCGCTTCAATTCTTACATCGGGATCTTCTTCTGAAATAAAATAATTCTCGATGAGATCGAAATGGTCGATATCTTTTAGTTTATTTAGAATTTCCAGAATTCTCTTTCTATAACTCCTTTCGCTGATTATGTATAATTTATGAAGTTGCTCAATAACTTCTTTTCTACCTAATCTGTTGATTTCATTAAAAAGATAATCTGGAGAATGCATTATTCAAAACAAGGGTATATTTAATTATAACATAAAAAGAGATGATTAATTTTAAAAGTTTTATTTTATACTTGATCTTGAATTTGAGCAAACTAATTAAAAATATCGTCGAGAACGCTGAAAAAATAGGCAAAAAAGAAGCAATTGAGACGCTTCACAATTTATATAAAGTTAGCGACGAATGGGAAGTTCGAAAGTCGATAATTGAAGCTTTAATTGAGCTCGAAGACAAAGATCACTTTAAAGATAATGTAAACTATTACATCTCGGACGAAAACGAAAGCGTTCGGTCTGCAGCTGCTGAGTTGTTAGGTAAATATTATTACGACAAAGCGCTCGAACCATTCCGTTGGGTGATAGAAAAGGAAACAGACTCGAACTTAAAATGGTTTACTTATAGAGTCTTAAAAGAGATTGGATCTCACGAAGCGAAAGCGGACATAGAAAATATGATTGAACGACTTTTACTAGGTTTTAAGGAAGAGGATATCACCAAGAAAATAAAATCTGCCAAAGCGCTTGGCATTTTGAGAGAAAAAACAATAGTTGAACCTTTAATTAAAGCGATGAAATCCTACAATCATTATTTGAGAGTTATCGCGATTGAGGCTCTAGGTGAGATCGGTGACAAAAAGGCGGTGATCCCGCTAATTAAGTCTTTAAACATGTACAGCCAAGAGATGTGGGATGTAGCGTTCAATTCGCTGCAAAAATTACTAGGCAATGACATAGTTGATGTTCTGATTAAATTTCTTGAATCCTCCGATAAATCTGCAAGTAGCAGTCTAATTAGGGGTGGCGTAATAGAAGCGCTTGGAAAGCTAGGCGATAAAAAAGCGTTAGATGTATTGATAAATGCCTTGGACGACTACTATTTCTGGGTGCGATGGAAAGCTAAAGATGTGTTGAATAAGTTAGATCCCAAATGGCGTGAAAAATACAAACAAGAAATGTAAATTTTCGCCTAATTTTTATATAAAATGAACACGAAATGGCAACTATAATGAAAGAATTAACTTCCAATGAATATTATAATAAGGTCTATGGCTCTTGGTTAGGCCGTGTTGCTGGAGATTTTGTTGGTGCGCCGTTAGAATTAAGAGATGTCGAGCGTATTCAGCGCCGATATGGAGAAATTAATTATTACCCGAAAAAAATCAATTTAAATTACGTCAACGACGACGAAATGTACGAAATAATCGCTCTTATCGCGTTAGAAAAGTATGGACTAAATCTTACGGCGAAGGACATCGCTTTAGAATGGATTAATCTTCTTAAATACGAAAGAGCAGTTTTTACCGCGGAAAAGGCTGCGGTAAACAACATAAAATCGAACATTTTTCCACCCGAATCTGGAGCTTTAAACAATCCCTATTTTGATTTCATCGGCGCTCAAATGAGAGCAGATATTTGGGGGCAAATTACGCCGGGTTGCCCGGAAATAACCAAAAAATACGCTGAAATGGACGGTTCAATCTCTCATTCAGGAATTGGGATTGAGGGCGAAGTATATGTAGCTATCCTAATTTCTCACGCTTTCTTCGAGATAGATATTAGAAAAAATATCGAAAAATCTCTCGCTTATTTACCTAAAGAAAACGAGAGTCAATACACAAAAACCGTACAAAAAGCGATTAAAATTTACGAACAAAATCCAAACGATTTTAGAAAAGCCAGAAATGTTCTCATTAACGAATATTGGATACCGTTAAAGGAGGAATTAATCAATAAAGAGCCCACTCCGGAGACAGACAGAGCAAATGTATTAAGAAGTAGGGAATCACAAGTACATGTGCTCCCAAATATTGGTATAATCGTTTTATCTCTATTATATGGAGCGAAACACGAAGATCCTCTTGGAAGATCGATTTGCGTGGCAGGAATGATGGGATACGATACCGATTGCAATTGTGGAAATGTTGGTGCGATCCTCGGGGCTCAATTAAGTGCTGATAATATTCCATCAAAATGGAAAGATCCACTCCAAGATACTTTTTCTACGTATGTAAAAGGCTACGAAAAGTGGAAAATATCAGAGTTGGCGCGAAGAATTGCTGATGTGGGAGAAAAAGTTGTAAAAGAAAAGAGTCAAGATATGGTTAAAATTGTCGACTAACCCTTTTTAAGAAGCGAGTAAATTGTTTTCGGCTTTAGTTTTTTTACGCTTTTCAAGATTTTACACGGTACAGAAATACCCTTTTTTAGCTTTCTTTTCTTTGTAGTCCCCGTAAGTACTCCTATAAACGGGCATTTAAGCATTTCTGCGACTTTTACATCGTTTATGTGGTCTCCGATTACCACGATTTTTTTACCTGGCAATTTTTTCGTAAGAACTGATTTTACAATCGGATCGTACTTTTTCTTTTGTTCTTTCGTTTCTCCCAAGCTTAACTCGAAGTATTTGCTAATTCCTAAAATATCTATAATTCGAACTACCATCTCATGCTTTTTTGAAGATAATAATCCCATGTGAAACCCTATTGTTTTCAATTCCTCTAATTTTTCTTTGGTACCATTAATTAAATTTGCTTGATAAATCCCAATCTTGCCGTAATATTCTCGAAATGCGTCAACATATTTGTCAGTTGAGTCGTTTAGGATTTTTGCGAACATTTCGTGTAATGGCATTCCAATCATTCGCTTAATGTAATTTGGAGGAATTGTCTCCTTAGCGTATTGCTGCATTGCGTAATTAAACGAATTTATAATTCCTTCGTGATTGTTAATTAAAGTATTGTCGAGGTCGAAACTCAGATAAATATCGTTTGGGTTCATCGTATTAGAGTTTATTATGGATTTTCCTTAATAAATTTTCCAATTAAGTGAAGATTTACTTCTGATGAAAATATAATAATAATTAATAATGTGCGAATGAAAATAGGAATTATAAAATGAGTTTATTAGAAAGAGTTAAAGAATTATATCAGCGGAATTTTAAAATGGGCATTAGCTCTGACGGAACAGAGTTTACTTATATATGCCCAGATATCAAAAGATATCCTCATCAATGGCTTTGGGATAGTTGCTTTCACATTATCGTAACGAGCCAATTTGATGTTTCGCTAGCAAAAAAAGAACTCGAATCAATGCTAAAATTTTTGCAGCCCAATGGATTTTTGCCCCATATGTTTTATCATACTAAAC
This sequence comes from Promethearchaeia archaeon, assembly GCA_029856375.1. Lineage (GTDB taxonomy): Archaea > Asgardarchaeota > Lokiarchaeia > Sigyniarchaeales > SOKP01 > 6H3-1. Next base: position 4,402 of record JAHQWX010000023.1, read on the forward strand.
CGTTTTCCATTTTAGATTGGCTTATCAAAAGATATTATAAATCAAAAGAGATTTCCTCTATTACTCAAGCTCCCTTCCTCGCGCATGCCATCGATGCTATATATAAAGCTACAGATGATAAAGAGAATTTACAAGAAGTTATACCGAAGATCAGTGCGTTTTTCGACTGGTATTATACAGAGAGATTACTAAGTAAAGAAATCCCATTGCTTTTTATTATCCATAGCTGGGAATCTGGAACCGATAATTGTCCAAAATACGATAAGGCACTGGGGATTAGCGGAAAAAGGTTTTTTGCCCTTAGAGTTTTTCGAAACCTTTTTAAGCAACTAAAAGTCCTTAAGAAAGCAGATTGGGATATTGAAGCAATTAAAAAAAGAGATTATTTTGTGTTTTGCGATTTATTAACCAATTGTACTTACATAGAAGGCGCTGAAATTTTAAGCCAACTATTTAAAGAACTAGGAAACGAGGAGCAATCCCAAAAATATATAGAAAGGGCTAAAACTATAAGTCAAGCGTTAATTAAATATTGTTGGAACGAAAATGAAAGCTTTTTTTTTGATGTTTACTCCAAAAACGCTACGCAAGTTGATGTCAAAACCATTACGGGTTTGTTCCCACTAATAATTTCAGATCTACCAAAGCATATTGAAAAAGCGTTAATGGAAAAATATCTTACGAACGAAAAGGAATTCTGGACTGATTATCCAATTCCTATTGTGGCAATTTCTGAAGAATCGTTTAGTCCCACTTCTATAGCCCTACTGTGGAGAGGCCCACCATGGATAAACATGAACTGGTTCTTAATAAGAGCTTTAAAAAAGAAAGGGTATCAAGACCTCTGTAATCAATTTTCGTTAAAAACTATTGAACTCGTAGAAAAAGAAGGATTTAGAGAATATTATAATCCATTTACGGGTGAAGGAATGGGAGCAAAAAATTTAGGCTGGAGCGCACTCGTTTTAGATATTCAAAACAATTATCTGAAAAAATGAATTAAATTCAGGTTAAAAAAATCGTGCAGAAAAAGTTCTTTGAAACACCAACCAAACTCCTCGCTCACAGGGGAATTCCACTAGAATATCCAGAAAATACCTTAATTTCCTTCAAAAAAGCCGTAGAGTTTGGTGTTGATGTTCTCGAAACGGACACTCATCTCACAAAAGACAAAAAATTCGTTATACTTCACGACGACGATGTATCGAGAGTATCAAATGGAACCGGTAAGCCTGCTGATTACACCCTTGAAGAGCTAAGAAAATTTGACGCGGGGTATAATTTCACGAACGATAACGGCGGGACCTTTCCTTTTCGAGGTAAAGGCATAACTTTTACATCAGTGGACGAGATCTTATCTGAATTTCCCAATCAAAAATTCAACATCGATTTGAAGGACAGTAATTCCAGTCAAGTGCAGTATTGGGTAGAGTTAATAAAGGAATACGACGCGGAGCATAGAGTTTTAACCGCCTCCCAATATACTCGTAATCTAAAATTAGTGAGAAAACATTTTCCGAACATGGTAACATGTTTTTCGGCAAAAGAAGTGTTCGGCTTTTATCTTCGAAACAAATTCGGAATGATTAACGAAAAATCGCGATTTTCTGGGGACGCTCTACAAGTTCCGGTTTCGATGGGACCACTCCACATCGTCACAGAGCGATCAATTAAAAACGCTCACAAAAAAGGGCTCTATATGCATGTTTGGACTATTAATGAAGAAGAAACAATGAAGAAATTGTTTGAAATGGGAGTAGATGGAATTTTTACAGATGATCCGAAGTTGTTAAAAAAGGTTATTAAGAAGGTTTTTTGATTTTAAATCAAATTATAATAAATCATATTAGTAAAAAAAAATGTCAGAGAACGATAAAAGAAAAAGAAAAAGAAAAAGAAAATTTGCGTTAGTCTGGAGTGGAATAATGGTAATAGTTTTACTTCCAACGATTGGTGTTTTGATTTCGTTATTTATTGATTCCATAATCGGAATTACTTCGTTTATAACTTATCCCATTAATTTAATTGGTTCTTTTATAATTTTACCGATTGGTTTATTCTGGGCATTATGGTCGAATTATTCTATTTACAAAATAGGCGAAGGCTCTCCCGTTCCAACAAAAGATACAGAAACGCAGAAATTAGTTATTGTTGGTCCATATAAATACACTCGAAACCCGATGATTTTTGGATACGCGTTGTTTTGGTACGCGTTGGGATTCTTTTTTAATTCATTATTCTTAACCTTAGGATTTACAACCGTTATTATCGTTTTTTTAATTGCCTTTGTAAAGTTATGGGAAGAAAAAAATTTAGAAGAACGATTCGGTCATGAATATATTGAATATAAAAGAAGAGTGTCTTTTGTAATTCCATTACCTCAAAAAAAAGAGAAATGAATTATTTTGCTTCGGGACTACCAAACTTCTCCCGTACTTTGTGTCTTTGGACCTTTCCAACTGCAGACATTGGAAAACTCTCCTTGAATATTACGCTCCTTGGTTTTTTATAGCTGGCAATTTTACCTCCACACCAGTCTATTATCTCTTGCTCCGTCGCTTTCTTACCTGGTTTTAACACAACAACTGCTCTCACAATATGACCCCATTTTTCGTCGGGCACTCCAATAACGCAAACTTCTTGAACGGCAGGATGGTCAGTAATCACCTCTTCGACCTCTAGAGGGAAAACCTTTTCAGAACCAGTATTTATACACTCCTTCAGCCGTTCAACCGTGAACAACTCGCCATTTTTAGTGTAGCCTAAATCGCCGCTATGAAGCCAACCCTCGTCGTCAATTGCCTCTTTGGTTTTTTCATCATCGCGATAATACCCAAGCATTACAGAATCGCTTTTATAGCAAACTTCTCCAGTAACCCCCTCCGAAACCTCGTTTCCCTCTTCGTCGATTATTTTAATGTCAATTCCTTGTAAGACTTTTCCAACAGACCTATCTGTAACTGTATCTTCGACCGCATCTAATTTGATCGTAGCTACTGGTGCCATTTCGGTTTGACCAAACGCGTCGAATACGAGCATATTGGGGAAGTTCTTAATCAACTTTCTCTTATATTTCGCTCTTAATAACGAAGCACCCGAAAGTCCGATATTTAAAGATGTTAAATCGTAACCATGTTTAGGATTTTCTTCAAAATAGTCGAGAACTTGTTTATACATCGCAGGAACCAAAAACATCCAACCTGGTTGAGAATCTTCGATTAATTGAAGCGTTTCCTCCACCGAGAAACTTTTACTCGCGGGCATTACTAAAGCGCCGCTCACATAAGTGTAAAACATAATCACGAACGCGTAGGACGCGAGATGAAACATTGGAGGTACAATTAAATTGTTTAAAACTCTCTTATCTGGCTTTAAAAAAGACCCAATCAGGTTCATCCTCAACTTGAACGAGCCCTTCATTTTAATTCCGCCAAATAAAAATCTCCTTAACAATTTAGGCGTTGATGCAATTTTTCCCTTTCTAGTGTGGGGGTAGGGTAATAAATTGGCAAAATCCCTGAATTGTTCGCCAACATCAGCTATCAACATAATATCTACTTGGTCGGGTTCGGGCATCCCTGACATAATTTTAATTTTTCCTTCTCTATACGCCATAGTTAAAGGTTTGATCCAAGCTCCTTTTTCTCTTTCTGGAGTTACCAATACCGAGATTTTTTCATGGTTTTTGGGTTTTGAATAAAAGCCTTGAACGAAACCACTTAATACATCGAAAGCGCTCATTATCTTTCGAGCAAATTCGTCGTCGGCATATTTTTGGGATTCAATATTTACTTTTGGGAGCGCATTGATTAAATACGCAATAACGCTTTCTTGATTCGATAATACATTTTTGTAGGAAAGCATTACTCCCTTAGATCTTCCAGTTGTTCCACCAGTATAGATTATACAGGCAAGATCGTTGTCGTAAACGGGAGTTTTTCTCTCTTTATCTTTAGCAGTATTTATTAATTCCTCGTAATCTAAGAATCCGTCAACCTTTTTTGTTCCTAAGATAATGAATTTTCTGACTTTCTTCAATTTATCTTTTATTTTTAAAACTTCATCCAGACTATCTTCCTCGAGCATTAAGCATACAGAATCCGAATTATCTACAAGATATTCTATTTCGGAAGAAATGTACCTATAATTGACAGGAACAGGCACGGCTCCAATCAACTGCGCTGCAAAATTAACTTCTAAAAACTGGGGACTATTATGAAAAATAAATGCAATTTTCTCTTGCTTTTTAATTCCTATCGATCTAAACGCATTTGCCAATTTCTTTATTCTTGTGTAAAATGTCCGCCAATTAATTTGTTCTTGGCCGTAGATGATTGCTATCCTATCTTCGCGATAGTATTTTGCTCTAATTGAAGCCGCGTGAACGAATGGAGACATTTTGTACTTCGTATTTTTTACCTTCTCTTTCGACATCTTTATCGACATTGAATTTGTATTGTTGAATAGATTAATCGACTTTTATCTTTATTAACTTTTTTTTGCTTTTCTTAGTAGAGAATTATCAATCGGAAACTTGAAAGCCATCTTATAATGGTCTTTTTCTCGTTCTCTTCTTTTTAACTTTAATAAGTTCCAGCATAAATCCTATCGTGTCTTCGGTGTCGTAGTAATCGTACGCTTGCGAAGCAATAATGCCCGATTGAATCGATTCGAAACCTTTCTCTTTCATTTTCTCTGCATAAGGCTCGAGCTCTTCGACGTATACTCCGACATGGTGTAAGCCTTCTTTTCCCTCATTTAAAAATTCGCTATAAAGACACTCACCAGAGAGCAGTTGAATAAGTTCGATTTGAATTTCGCCCAATCTGCTAAACCCCATTTTGTACTTTACCTTTGATTCTTTACCCCTGTATAATATTGTGTCTTCTGGGAGCTCCATTATTCCAAACTTAGGTAGATCCAATTTTTCTTCGAGAATCTTGGCTGCTTTTTCTACATCTTTATAGATGTATCCAAATTGACTAATTTTTAATCCGGCTAAATTGATACTTTCCATTTTGTGATTTCACCAAATATTATATTTTACCTTTGGATTTAAATAACTACTTGTGAAGGTCCAACTGAAAAGTTTATTGGGATTAATTTGTTAAACATGGTTCCGCCGAAACCATGGACGACTCCCATGGAAAACAAATTTCTGCGTTGAAGGAAATATAATGCCCAAAAAAATCCCGATATGAAAGTGAACAAGCCAAGCCAAAAATTTGGGATGTGAATTAAACCAAAAAACGACGCAGACAGTAAGCATGCAGCGAATAATTGTTTTTTAGACTTTTCTATATCAAAGGCACGACAGAATTGTACTGAAAATATGCTTAGAAATAAGAGTTGCTGTAGCCACCCCCAAAAAATGTATCCTGCCCATTGTCCACCAAAATCAATAATATTGAAACTTAATAACCTTTGTAATGCGTAATCCCCTCTTAGGCTCATATAAGGATAATCTGCCAAAGCTTCTCTTAAAAACGGCTCAAATATAATGAAAATAACATTTATTAGCACAATCATAGGTAATGCAACGATAATAAATGCGATCAAATACTTTATACTATCTACAAAATTATCTAATCTTAACATAACCGGAAAGGCTAGAAAAACCAAAATTGCGTTCAAAACAACCAGAATTATAATTTCTGCTAACACTTTTAGCACCAAATTCGTTCCAATTATCGGTGTTAGAATATCAGTTATTTCTTGGTCAAAGACAATTGCAGCACACACAAAAACGAGATCTAAAAAGGCAATAAGCGCAAGTATTTCTTTAGAATGTTTCCTCAGTAAAGGAGGGTCTCCGTCTACTGAGAAGTAATATCTCTTAGGCGAACCAAACCCTCTACATTCGAAAAAATAAAACCATACTCCTCTTGCTTTTTGTTCCTCCGTTAAAAACACATCCTTTTCGTATTTATAATGAATAATTGGCGAAAATATCAGCGACCATAACAACAACGCCCCGAAACCAGCCCACATCCACCACACGCTCATGTCAAGCCAGCTGGTCCACATTATTAAATGAATTAGTCCATAAACCGTTATTGGTTCAATAAGGTTCCATAAACGAATTTTTTTTATGTACCTTGGATCTGCGTCCTCGTTTTGTAGAATAACGCCGGAATTTTGGTCGATTTCTACTTCTGTGAATGCGCTTTTAATTAGACTGAAAAAATCCTTTATTCCCATTATAATGTTATTAACCTTAATTCTTTAAATAGTATTTTAATTTACTTTAAATAATAGGTTTATTAAAAACAAGAACTCTAAGAATTGGTTAATTTGCTATGATTTGGAAGACTCGCTTAACTGAAATGATGGAAACTAAGTATCCAGTCATAATGGGAGCGTTTGCTGGAATAGGGAGAGCGAAATTTGCCGCTCCATTTTCAAACGCTGGAGGGCTTGGTATAGTAACTGCGTTAAATTTTAAAACGCCGGCTCTATTTAAAAAGGAACTCAGCCGCATGCACGATTTGACGGATAAACCTTTTGGAATTAACATTTCTGTAATTCCCCCTCAAGTAAGAGGAGGTCAATCGATGAAAAGAAAAACCCAGGAAGAGTATTTGGGTTATGTCGAGGTTGCGCTAGACGAAGGAGTGAAAATTTTCACGACTTCAGCCTATCAAGCAGATTTTATTGGAAAGAGAATTCACGAGGCAGGCTGCTATTGGTTTCACAAATCGGCAACGATATCACACGCTCAAAGCGCCGAAAAAGCGGGCGCAGATGCAGTCACCATCGTTGGACTCGAAGGAACAGGTTTTAAAAACCCTCTCACGCAAACAACCCTAGTAAATCTCACATTAGGAAGGAGAATGCTTTCAGTTCCAATAATCGCAGCAGGGGGGATTGGCGACGCGAGAGGCTTTTTAGGGGCGCTAGCAATGGGTGCCGACGCTGTATGTTTTGGAACAGCAATAATGATGACTGAAGAATGTCCATCGATGAATAAACTTAAAGAAAAATGGATGAGTGCCGACATTTTCTCGGAGGAATACTACCAAAAAATTTACCATCTCCAGTTGCGAGATACCTCGGTTCCATCAATGGCCATAGGACACCTAAATAAAATTATATCAATGAAAGATTTTCTCGATGGCATAATGGAAGAAGCAGAGTCGATTTTAAGAAAATGGGGCTTCGAGGGAGAAGAATTTAAAACTACAAATTAAACGAATCTTAACAAAAAGAAAAAAAG
>JAHQWX010000443.1 GCA_029856375.1 Promethearchaeia archaeon
ATTCATATTTGCTGAGCCAGATTATGGGGGCTTAGTAGAATTTCCCGAATCTGGATTAAGAGCAGCCTTAATTTCAAATCTACGGAATGCAGGAGCTGATCCAGAGGTAGCGAGAAAGCTGAATCAACACTTTCCCGGTAAATTTGACGTAATTGAGAGTTTTTGTGCTAGCGTTCCGTGGATTTCAAATACCAATAAAGCTAATTTATTGAAAGAATTGGATTTTTTTCAAGCAATCTTAAAAGAACAGTCTTTTAATTACGATCTTATTAAAGAAAGCATAGAAACTGAAAAATACTCCTTATTTTTACCCATTTTCAGTTATTTTTTAATGAAGACTTAATTTTTAAATGATATGGAGGAAAATGGGGACATTTTGATAGAAATCTTAGTTTTACTATTTGTTAATTTTTGTCCCTAATTCTATTAAATATTCAATTGGAGTAATGTTAGTTGGGAGGAGTTATTCTGGGATTGGAAGGCAAAAATCCCTCCAATCCTAATTAAGTGATTGTTCTAAGTGTTTCTGAAGATTTATTTCGTATTTTAGTTTTCTTCCTAACCAACCGGGTAGCTTTAAAGCAAGATACGCAAAAATCACAAAATATATAAGTAGGATAACTCCCGCAACTAAATAAGTCTCCAGTGGAATAGCGTTTAAATCAATCGAACTAATATCTACATACAGAAACATCGATCCAAGATACGCACCACCTGCATTACCTAAACCGTGAAGAGTCATGGTTACGAGTATCGATCGAGTATGTTCGTACAATAGACAAAAGAAGATCCCCATTATTCCCGTTGATAACACTCGAGATAATAAAGGCATTACATTCTCGGGGGGTAAGTATATTAAAGTAGTTGGAGAGAATTCAAAATACCAAGGTACATGAAACAGACCAAAAATTACGCACGAAATAAATATCACCAGAGCCTTATTATTAAATCGATTATGTTTCATCGTGAATTTTCTTAAATTACCATACAAGTATCCTCTAAAGATTAATTCTTCACTTAATCCCACAGCAAGCATTTGGTAAGGAAAAGATGCAAAAAGAATGATATTTGGAGGTGCGAGCTGAGGCACAACGAGTATAATCTGTTCCCAAAAAATAAGAATTAAACCGATTAATGCTGGGAGTATCGTTATTACCATTATCAAGCAGTAATAAAGAATATACTTCATGTCTTTTTTCCAAGTGCTATGATGTAGTCCATAATAGTCGAGAGTTGTTTTTTCTACTAATAAAATGTGAAATACAAGCCAATAGACAATAGGAATCTTTTCAAATGGTAGCGTGTATTTCCATAAAATCAATTGTCTAAAAATCATAATACCTACATAAAAAATAGTTGAATATACTACAAACCTCGTAAAAGCTAAATCTGGAGGCTTTTCGGGTAATTTGAATTTCTCTTGATTTTGATATGTGTAATATATCGGAAAAATGAGAATTATGGATAATATTATCGGCATTATATACACAGTCTCGACGTAATCCTGGACAGCTTCATCAGGAATGGTGATGTACCAATTTAAATCGAGAAGGAGAATTAATAGAGAGGTCCCAACAAAAAGAAGAGTTGGTAAAAACTTTTTAAACTTATCGTTCATGTAATTTCTTTCAATTTTTTTACATTTAATAATATACAGATAGATATTTCTTATAGCAAAAAATATTTAAGTGGAATTAGAATTGATGTCGACGAAAAAAACAAACGAACTTGAGAGTTCCTTTAACAATTTCTACTCCTTTTTGAAGGTATCTACGAAGATAGCAACCACTATTACTGGATCCGTACTAATGATTTTTGCTATACTTCATATTTATGTGCCGTTGATTTTTTTCAGCTATTTTTTTTGGGCAGATGCGCTTTTAATAATAATTTCTTCCAGTATTATTCTATTCTTAGCCATAATCGTCTTGAGGCGTAAAATAATCAATTGGAGAGACCAAGTTATTAATATATTCATTTGTATTGGATATTCTTTTCTAAACGAATGGATTTTTCTCATTACTCGGCCTGTATACGCGTTTACAATCCTTGGAGCGTTCATTTGGGCGTTCCAAATTGCACTTACTGGCGTATTTATTATGAGTTGCATCAATCTGGTAATATACGCAATTCTTATGTTAAATAGCGGATTAGTTCCTTCTATTAGAAAACGATTAAAAGAAAGGATCTTATTCAATCTGCCAAATAAAAAAGAATTGATAGTTCTCTCGTTATTGTTTTTTGGGATCATTGGGATTCCTACTCTAATTTTGTTTCCTCCGACCACATGGAACGCTGAGATCACAATTCAACCCAAAGATTATCAAGCGAAAATCGCGTTTTGGGGAAGATGGCACAATGAGAGCTATACGCAACAACAAAAGGAATCCTTAAACGACCATTCTGTGCTTATTCACGGTTACGGCTGGGATATTGGTACAGAGAGGGAAAAAGCTTTTATTGACAATATTACTCACTGGCGAAATAATTATCCAAATGTGAAATTCTCAATTGCAGT
>JAHQWX010000444.1 GCA_029856375.1 Promethearchaeia archaeon
GGAATGCAACTTGCTGATAATGGTATAATTCATATAATGCCCAGACTTCTTTTGAGTTTAAATACAGACATAATGGGTCCATCGAATATAGATTTAGTTTATGCAGCATCGGCGTACAACTTAATGATTCCCTCGTTTTCTAAAACGGTTAAAGAGAATGGTTGGGAAATAAGAGAATTAGATGTTAACGACATACGACAGTTTCAAGATGATTTTGCAGCTGCAGCAAAACGTGTAATTCAAGCTGGTTTTGATTTTGTTGAGATACATTCAGCTCATGCAACGCTTCACGCCGCCTTTTTAGCACCATATTATAACAAAAGAACCGACGAATACGGCGGCTCGGTAGAGAATAGGCTTCGATTCTTAAAAGAAACAGTAGGGAAAACTAGAGCACAGATAGGAGATAAACCTCCAATCTTCGTTCGAATTTCTGCAGACGAGCTCTTGAATGAAGGCTTAAGAATAGAAGATTCGAAAGAGATTGCGCAGCAAATGGAAAAAATGGGCGTAGATTGTCTCGATGTGAGCCAAGGTAATATGATAAAAACTCCCTATGGAATTCAAATTCCAACATATTACGAACAAGGAGCCTTCATTCATTTAGCCGAGGCAATAAAAAAAATAGTGAATATTCCCGTTATTGGAGTTGGCAGAATTGTTGACATGAAGAAAGCGGACGAATACATTCAACAAGAGAAAGCAGACATAATATACATGGGAAGACAATTAATTTGTGACCCCGATACGCCAAATAAATATTGGAATGGACAATTGGAAGATATTCAATATTGCACTGGTTGCTTGCAAGGGTGTAATTTAGCACCTCAAACTTGTATTTACGATTCTTATAGTGGAAGAAACTATAAACCCATTACTCCTTCTAGCGATCCAAAAAAAGTAGTAGTTTTAGGAGCGGGACCTGCTGGTCTTGAGGCTGCGAGAATGTTAAAATTACGAGGGCACAATGTAGAAATATTCGAAAAATCCGATAAAATAGGAGGATTAGTACCTTTAATTGCGACAGAACATAAAAAGGAAGATTTTATGAACATAATCCAATTTTTAGAGACTCAATTAAAGAAGTTAAGTGTTCCTATACACCTCAATAAGGAGCTTACGAAGCAAGAGATCGCAGAATTTAACCCAGATATTTTAATACTTGCGGTTGGTTCAGAAGCCACACTACCCGTTAATCTAAAAGGTAAGCCTAATGTACTAACTCAAGACGAAGCGATTATGAAGAGTAAACCAATTGGTAAAAATGTAGTCGTCTGGGGTTTAGAGACATATTGGAAAGGGGGCGCTGAAACTGCGATCACTTTAGCTGAACAGGGTTATAATATCAAAGCGCTCGTAGGACCCGAGGTAACTATAGCAGGATTGGTATTAGCTGCAACTGGAAGGAGAGTTTGGATACTTGAATACTTCAAAAATAATAACATTCCAGTGTATCCAAGGGCAAAACTACTAGATGTTGTCGAGAGCGGATTAAAATTTCTTGACGAAACGGGAACCGAACAATTCATAGAAGCGGATACAGTAATTTATTGTGGATCCCGAATATCGCTTGGCAAAGCGTTAAGAAAAGAATATAAGGACCTTGCACCCAAGGTAGAAGCAATTGGAGACGGTAAAAAAACTCGGGATATCCAAGCTGCTTTAAAAGACGCTCAATCCTTTGTAAGAAAACTAAAATAATTCAACTTTTTTATATTATTTAAACGAAATTACTAATAAAGGTATATTCAAATGTCGCAAAAAAAATTCAGGATAACTAGAAAAACAATTTTTCGGGAGCTTATTCAATATAAAGCCGAAACGCTAGGGGATGAAACCTGGTTTACTTTTATCGTGGACTTCGACAATGGTATTGATAAAAAATACTCCTATAAAGATGCCCATTTGATGTCGAACCGCTTAGCAAACGGATTAATGAAACTAGGAATAAAGCGAGGCGATGGTGTTGCCTTAATGGAGACAAATTCTCCCGAGTTTTTATTCACAGTGTTTGCCACCTATAAAATGGGAGCGTACACCGTGTTGGTTAATATCGCGTTAAAGGGAGAAGGTTTAAAGTACATAATAGAACATTCGGACGCGAAAGCCATAATAATCAATTGGTCGTTAATAAACGCTTTTCTTGATATAAAGGACCAAGTCCCGCGAGTAAAGGACATCATTGTCGATATTAACGAGGCACCCGACGATTTTAAATTACCCGAAGGGGCGATATCTCTTCAAGAGGTCATGGAAGCCCCAGACGACGATATTAACATTGAGATAAGCCTTGACGATTTGTGCATGCTCATGTACACTGCAGGGACTACGGGATTACCAAAAGCAATTATGTTTTGGCAGGGAAAGTTCCTGGGCAATCTTAACATTCAAACGCTACATAAGTTAGTAAAATTACTAGTCCAACCGGGGGATGTAATTTACACGGGATTGCCCCTTTTTCATTCAAACGCGCTATTTCTTTCTACACTGGCTTCTTATCT
>JAHQWX010000445.1 GCA_029856375.1 Promethearchaeia archaeon
ATTAATATTGCAATAAATTCATTTGCCTTGCTTTTATATCTTTCTCTAGATTTGAGAACTTAATCCCGAGAAGCCGAACTTTCTTATTATAACTTGAAAACTCTTTATATAACTCTAATATAACTTTTAAAGCCTCCTTTTCGTCTTGAATATAGTTTTGAAGCGATTTCGCCCGAGTATATGTCTCAAAACCCTGAAACCTTATTTTTAAAGTGATTGTTTTATAAAAAATATTGTTCTTTTTCAATTGCTTATGTATATTTTGATTTAATTTTTCGATTGATCCTAAAAGTGTAGTAAAATCGTCAGTATCTTCGTAATATGTCCGCTCTTGGCTAATCGATTTTCTTGAATTTGGAAATTCCTCAACCGGTCTTTTATCCAAACCATGAATTATTTTCCATATCCATTTCGCATTTTTTCCGAATAATTCCATTAACTTAGGTAAAGGAGTTTTAATTAAATCTCCAATTTTTTTAAATCCGTGTTTATGGTAATATTTTTTAGTTTTCTTCCCGATTCCCGGAATGCGAGTAACATCCATATCTTCAAGAAATTTATGTATGTTATCTGGCTCTACGACAGTAACTCCATTAGGTTTATTATGGTCTGAAGCAATTTTTGCAATCGATTTTGTTGGACCAACTCCGATCGAACAGGTCACTCCTATGCGCTCTTGAACTTCATCCTTAATTCTATTTGCAATCATTCTTGCTTCTTCGAAATCTTTGCACACTTCAGTCATATTCAGGTAGGCTTCGTCAACACCGACCTTTTGAAACTCTTGGGAATATTTTCCAACGATCTCCATTACCTCCTCAGATACCTTATAGTATTTCTTACCATTGGGAAAAACATAAATTCCGTGAGGACAACGCTTATATGCCTGAGAAATTGGCATCGCTGAATGAATCCCAAATTCTCTAGCCTCGTATGAGCAAGTAGATACAACTCCTCGCCCTTTCCCTTCTTTAGGATCAGCACCAACAATTAAAGGCTTATCCCTATATTCAGGATTATTTCGCGCTTCAATTGCAGCAAAAAAACAGTCCATATCAATGTGAAAGATAATTTGGTCCATAATTTTACCTCGTTATCAAGCTACAATTGAAAATTTAATAAAGTATATGATAATAATAAAGAAATAAATTGTTAATATAAAAAAAAAGACCCTTATAAATTTTCAAGAATTTCTTAAATTATGGCTAGTGAAAGTAAAACGGATGAGGAATTTCCAAAAAGCTTAACCAACATCTGCAACGGTCCTCTCACCGAATGTAAAGAGTGTGGTCTGGACGAGAAATTAATGTGTAGATATGAGTTAAAAGATACAATAATTTTTATTATTCCGTTTATAATTGCATTCGTTCCAGCGATTATAGGAATAATATTGTCGGGCTATGGTTTATGGTTAATTCCATTCGTAGGATATTTATTATTCTTTTTTCTAATTTGGGAAAACAGGATGCTCTGTAGTCATTGCCCTTACTACGCCGAAGAGGGAAAAACTCTTAAATGTCACGCAAACTACGGCTTTCCAAAAAACTGGAGTTATCACCCCGAACCGATGAGCCGTTCTGAACAGATTCAATTCTTAATAGGAGTATTAATTATAATTGGATTCCCGGTACTATTTTTAATACTTGGAGGCCAATATTCAATTTTAGTAATCACTTTAGTAGGAATTTTTCTCTGGCTCGGAGTTTTATTATTTAGGGCTTGTAAAAAGTGTTTAAACTTTTCATGTCCTTTAAACCGTGTTCCAAAGAAAACAGTGGACGAATATTTAAAGCACAACGATGTTATGAGAAATGCGTGGGAAGAAAAAGGTTATAAGATTGGTGCTTAATTAACTTTAATCGGGTAAGCGCCGTATTTTTTATGTGTCTCGAGCATAGCCAAGTAATTTTCCAACTTAACTGCGGGATTTAGGCTATGACCAGAGCTTAATATGAACCCTCCCCCTGGTGCGACTTCTTTAATTAACTTTTTTGTGTAAGATACGATATAATCGGGATCTTTATCCGCAAGGTCCATGGGACTTACATTACCGATTAAAGTTACCTTATCACCATATTGTTTTTTAAGTTTAAAAATATCGAAATCTGGATTGGCGGTTGTTGGCTCAATTGGATTAATCCCATCAACTCCACAATTAATTAAGTCCTCAAAAATCTTTAATATATCCCCGCAAGAATGTAACATGACTTTCAAACCCGATTTATGTGCGACATTACAGACTTCTTTTATCCAAGGAAAAACATATTTCTTGTAGTTACGCGGGCTCATGAACAATCCCGCTTTGTAGCCGTAATCGTCAAACAAGTATATTGCGTCAGTTTCGCCCCATTCAATCGCTCTCTTCGTCATTTCTACGACAAATTTCCCTCTATCGTCGAATACTTTTTGCATCTCCTTTGGGTGGGCCATTAATCTGCTAAAATTTTCCAATCCAAATCCTTCCCAAGTTCCTTCCATAAGTCCCATCGTACCTGGAATA
>JAHQWX010000446.1 GCA_029856375.1 Promethearchaeia archaeon
AAGACACTATTTCCTTTTTGGACATTACCAATTAGTTGTGCACATACATCGCATTTCACTCGCAAGAGAAAAAAAACATCATTTAATTCGTTTTTATCAAAAAACGACTTTATAGCCTCGTAATTAGCTTGGCCTTTAGAGATAATTAAGGGGGCCGATCTAAACTTAATTAAAATATCTGGATTGGCTAAGATAGGGTCAATCCCATAAGTATTTGATCCCGTCGTTAACATTTCGTCGACATATTCATTTAATCCTACCATTTCAGCATCGTCTAGAGTAGCATCGTTCATAATTGGGCCTCCTTTTACCATAGCAACGATATAAACACCGTTTTCCTTCAATAGTCGTATTAACAACTTATCGAAAACAATTTCTCCGGCATTATCTAATAGATACAAACAGCTTTTATGACCATCTAATTTCGCGATTAATTTGTCTAATTCGTTTATTGCTAGACCTTCATTTGTAATCTGTTTATACTTATCCCTGATGTTTTCAGATTGTAAATCAAATTTATAACCGCCCGTTCCAAAATCAATTAAATTTCCAGTAATAGAACACAAAATAGCGATATATAATTGCTCCTTAAAATCTTTTCCCTTTTTTATTTCGTTCCAAAAATATTCTTCGAGATTTAAACAAATTTCATTACTTATTCTTTTAATTTCTTTATATGGATCTTTTATACCCATTATTCCATTTATAGCCTCGTAGATCTCCGAGGAGAATCTAACCGGATAACTATATTCAGAGAATCTTTCACCTAATCTTTGAAGCGCTTCCTTAATAGCTTTAAATTTTAATTGCTTCTTTTTTTTAGAATCAAGATTTATTTGCTTAAGGCATTGGTCAATGTTATTACAAGCAACTCCAAATGTGCAAGGCCCACAAATTGGTTGTACATACGAACGCTTTTTTGGTTTTTTCATTGAATAAATCCCAATCAATCAATAATATTATTAAAAGAACGTAAATGAATAATATTATTAAAATTAATATAAGATTCTTAAAATTAATCTTTTTTACCCAAAATATCAAGAATTTAGCTAATTGAAATGAATCGAGAAGAAAAGATCATCCCTAGCCGAGAGCACGCCTTAGAATTACTGAAAAAAGTTAATGTTCCAAGTTCTGTCAGAAAACACTCAATCGCCGTCGCAAGAAAGGCAGTAGAAATTGCCAGTAAAATTAAAAAGGCAGAAGTGGATATTGAATTAGTAGAAATTGGAGCGCTACTGCACGATATCGGTCGGTCTAAAACGCATAGTTTTAAACATTCGCTAATTGGTGGGAAATTATTAAGAAATAAAGGTTATCCAAACGAATTGGCTCTCATTTGCGAGCGGCATATTCTTGGAGGTTTGGATGCTGAAGACGCCGAAAATGTAGGTTTGCCAAAAAAAGATTATCTACCGGAAACATTAGAAGAAAGAATTGTTTGTTTGGCAGATAAACATTTTGCTGGACATAGAGAAGTTACTATCGAGCAAAGATTCAATCGTTGGTTTAAGAAATACGGTAGAAGCAAAATTCTTCTCAAATCTAAGAAAAGAATCGAAGCAATTCAAAGACAGATTAATAATTTAATGTAAGCTTACTTTTCTTCTTTAAGCTTCTTTAAAACGAATTCTAGAATTTGAATTACTTTTTCTCTATAAGAAATCTGTTCAGGATATTCGTAGCTAAAGGCTCTCCAATGCGGGCGTTTATGTCCGATTTTGAATTTAGCGCCGTGCATGAAAGTCTTGTAAGTATTGCTATTGATTTTGGTGGCAATTTGATCGGCAATTATGTACCAATGAAATTGGGTATCAACTTTCGCTCCTGAATCAGAAGGGGCTGGTTTATTACGCTTTTTTAACGATTTATACTGAAAATCCCACTGATCGGGGGCCTTTTTAGTTTCAAACCATTTTCCATTATTATAATTCCAATAATGAGAGTTACCAACTTTCATTCCCGAGTAAATTTTTCCATTAAACAGCTTGAGTTCATCGTATTGATTCTTACCTGTTTTTTCAAGCAAGGTTATAATTCTCTCTAATTACATATCCAATTTTATTAAGATAATTAATACGAGTAAAACTTATAAATTATTCAAGGCTAATGAATTAGTGATAAAAACCAGCAATATATTAGAGATTATTTTATTTTTTAACCTTGTTTAATATCTGATTCAGAATTCCACCGGCTTCGAGGATCTCTACCAAAAATGTGGGAATTTTGTCGATTTCTATTTCAATACCTTTTGTTTCGTTTACGATTTTACTATCCTCCAACGATATTTTAATAAGATCTCCTTCATCGATTTTCGGCTTTACATCGCTCAATTTTATGGCTAGAATGCCAAGATTTATCAAGTTTCTAAAATAGATTCGAGCAAACGATTCAGCAATTACCGCTTTGATACCTAAAGTTTTTAATACATTAACAGCTTCTTCTCTGGAACTACCAGATCCGAAATTCTTTCCCGCAACGACAATA
>JAHQWX010000447.1 GCA_029856375.1 Promethearchaeia archaeon
AATTGGGCTTTTTTGACTTAAGATTATTTTTTCCAACAGCTTTAGAACTAGATTGTTCTTTGTCTTTAAATGTCGCTCGTCGTTCCATAAATTATTCATTTCTAGAGGATCGTCGCTTAAATTGTACATTTCACCGTCGTTTATGTCTATTGTTGAGACAGTAATTCTCCAATCGTCTACAATTAATGTTCTTGTTAAATTTTCGATTTCTTCGGCGTCCATTTCAATTAATACATCGTCGTTAATTTTCTGCTCTGTATCGTTTAAAGCAGGGACCAAACTTTTACCTTGCATAAAGTTGGGTATAGGAATACCAGCTAATTCTAATATTGTTTCTGGAATGTCTATAGAGCTCGCTAAATGCTCATAAACTCTGTTTTTTAATCCTTTAGGTATTTTAATAATGAAAGGAATACTTGCTAACGATTGATAGAGATACGGGCCTTTCAAAAATAAATTATGATCTCCACCTAATTCGCCGTGATCTGTTGTATAAATAATGATTGTATTTTCGGCTAGCTCCGTCTTGTCTAAAATGCGTAGAATTTCGCCAACAGCATCATCGATCATTTTTTCCGTACCATAAGAACCGGCAATTACGCGTTTTGCTTCAAGTTCCTTAATATCCTTTGGTTTATCAAAAGCACCAATTTCTCCCTCGGTTAATGTACCTTCGTAATAATTTTTAATAAATTTTGGACTTTTCTCGTGATTATCGTTAAAATTTTCGGGCAAATTAATGTTTTCAGGTTTATACATGTTAAAATATTTTCCAGGGGGAGTATAAGGATGGTGTGGATCGGGAAAGGAACAAAAAACAAAGAAATTCTTCTTCGAATAGTGACCATTAGCAAATCTCTCTAAAAATTCTATTACATTCTCCTTTACAAATGTAGTGGAGTATAAATCTTCTGGAACTTTTGTTTTCCACACTTGTAAATCGAAATAAGAGTCCCTTTTATCAAGGCTCATAAGTAATCTCCTCATTTTTCTTAGAATCATTGTGTCCATATCGCTTGGGCGAATCTTTAGCTTAGCCTGCAAATTTTCATCAAGTTTTATTTTATTTAACGCCCAATTTATATAATCGGGATGTCCTATATAATTCCCGTGCCCCGAAATTAGTTTTACTTCCTGTAATCCAAAATATGGTGAATAATGAGTTAATTGTTCGTATAGTTGAGAAAGTAGAAATTCTTGACTCGGCTGCGGAGTAAAGAATTTACTGTCTGGAACGCCAAAATAATTTAAGTGTATTTTACCAAAGCTTGCGGTGTGATAATTACCTCTTTCAAGTAAAATCTCTACGAAAGTTTTCGTGCCTTGAGGTAAATTTCTGCCGTTTGTTGTTACTCCGTGTATTGATGGGTACTGTCCCGTATAAATTGTACTTCTATTCGGCATGCAAATGGGATTGTTACAATAAAAATTGGTAAATCTAACACCTTCCTTTGCGATTCTATCAATATTTGGCGTTTTTAAGACTATTTTATCGTTGTAACAACTGAGATGGTCTTTTCGCTGTTGATCTGTTATAATAAACAAGAAATTGTACTTTTCGCTCATATTAATCACTCAATCTTTCTTATTTTCCGAGGATCGTTATACAAAAGTATCTACTCCTCCTTATTTAATATTTTTATTTGTATTGAGTTTTCATAAAAAAAAACGAAGATAAAAGTATCAATATAAGTCAAGAGCGAGGATAAGTCTAATTATTATAATAAAAACGATTAAATGTTCCAATTAATATCGATCGTTAGTAGTAAAGGTATTTCAAAAAAAGATGTCCGATACGAAAAAGTTAGTATTTATTTATAACGCAGATAGTGGTTTCGTTAATTCAGTCAATGATTTTTTCAAAAAAATTCTAAAACCCGGAGACTACGAGTGTAATTTGTGCATGATTAGCTACGGGAATTTTGGAATAAAAAAGGAATGGAAAACCTTCGTTAAAGAACTCGATATTGCCACTGAATTTCTACATCGAGATGAATTTGTAGAAAAATACAATAGAGAATATGTTGAATTCCCTTCGGCGTATTTGTTTAACGGTTCTAACCTTACACTATTTATTTCTGTTGACGAAATGAACAGCTTTCAAACATTACAAGAATTAATGGGCGCCGTTAATAAAAAATTAGAGGATGTTGGAGTGTAAATCTATTTATTAAAATTCCTTCAACAGTCGTATTTTTACAAGTAGGTTTATTAACCGAGGTCCAAATGTTACTAACACATAAATGTTTTCGCGGCCGCCCAATTGAAGTTTTCCATCGACAATAGGTATTTGTAGCTGCCGACTTCCGTATGTACTCGCGAGTTCGTGGTAAAAATGATTGAAATCAGCTCGATTTTCTAAGGCCATCGTCGTATGGAGGTATTTTGAAGTGTCTTGTGCCGATTTTTCGGCGAACATGTAATGTAAATCCAAGTAATTCCCGTATTCGTGCTCGTTTATGATTAAGCTAGTCGTTGTGTGGTAA
>JAHQWX010000448.1 GCA_029856375.1 Promethearchaeia archaeon
CTATTTATATGTCCTGCTGAAAATATTCGTGAACTGAACCATTCGCCTTCGTTGCCTTTTAAAGTCACTATGAAGTAATAATCGACTCGCGAAGAAATAATTCCTGGATTTATGTTGCCGTTCCAGCTCCCATCGTCTGATTTAGTTAGATCAAAAGTTTCCCATAAAGTTCCAATTATATCAATATATTTATAAATAACTTGAACTGATTTGACTTCTTCACCTGGTTCAACTGTAACCCCAACGCCGAAAATATCGCCTGCTATACCCGATTCTCTTATTGGATTTTTAACGATAATTTTAGGTGGGGCTGGCCCACCGTTAATTATGTAATCGATAAAATATTTTGTGTTGTTCTCGATATTAGGAAAGCCGTGGTGACCGTTTGGTACTATTTCGAGATAAGCGTTATCGTGTTGAACCGCGTTAATTGTGCCGTTTATAGAATAGTAATGGAAGAAATCGTCGGAAGTGCCGACTTGCCACATAATGGGAGGTAATTTAGTAGATTTTAAATAATAAATTGGATCGATTCTAAGGTATTGGTTTTCCCAAAACGAAGCGGGAATTCGATCAGCAGCATAACCCCAGATAACGAAAAAGAGCTTTGTTGGATCGACAAGTGATGCATTTAAATCTCCGGCAGAAATGAAGGGAACAGCGCCTGCGATTCTATCCCCGCAAATACTTGACAACCACATTGTGTTTAATCCGCCATACGACTCCCCAGTTACCATTATTTTTGAATTATCAACTTTAGTCAAGCTTTCTAAAATCCTTAATCCTTGAATAGCGCCACATATAGTTAAATAATTATGCGCAGTTCGGTTGAAATCGCCTTGGAAAGAAAAACTATCGGACGATGGGAGCGCCCCTTGCGAATTCCCGTGTCCAGGATGTGAGTGGCTCAACACAATAAAACCTTTCTCTAAATAGGGAAAAGCTCTATCGAATGAAGAGTTAGCGTTACCATTCAATCCGTGCATACATAGACATCCGGGATTCACACTTTGCACAACTTCTGGGTAAAGAAGATAACCATGCAGCCTAATAGTCGATGGTGTCGCTCCAACCCAGTTTGGCGAGTCAAAGAATATTTCTTTCGTACTAAAAGCGTATTCCTTTTTAGTATAAGGATTTGTATAATTTAATGGTCCAGTTGTTCCATAGCTGATGTTTAATGGCACAGCATTAACGCGGTCGATTTCACTATCCCAAAATTCTAAAATGTCAAAATTACTGGAGTTCGCTGACTGTATATTCTCTAAATCTGACGAAAAACTCCCAATATTGTAAAAAAAAATATTGAAAAAAGTTAGAAATACCATTAATATAATAAATAAAAAAATTGCAGTTTTCTTTTTTTCGAATACCATTGTAATGTATACTATATTAGAGTTCTAACTTATTTAATTAGGGTGATTTCTGCAGAAAATCCCGGAATCATGCCTTCGTAATCGACGAGGCTTTTATCTTTTAATTTCTTTAGAACTAATCTAACCCCTTCAAACTCGTTTTCGCATAATTCCTGCAATTTTCGATAGTTCAAGGTTCCATCGTTTTCTTTTAACCTGTCTAAAATAAAATTCTCTTCGTGCGATAATTCACTCAAAATTTTCTCCTTTTCCTCAATTTGTGATTTTGATAAATAATGGTGCGTAAAAAACTTTTATTATTTTACTCAAAAGGTGAAAATTAATCCAGTTTATTCAAAAACTTTAGGATTTTGTAGAAGCGGAAGATTATATTGGCTTGTATAATTTGATATATCGAGGATTTCTTCTCGAAGATCGGTAATAACTTATTTTCTAAGAAATTACACGCGTTTTCTAAGTGAGAAATGTATTTCATGCGTAGGTGTTGATTTTGATTTTTTTTTCTACCGGTAATGATTTCTTCTGGTAGGTCTTCAATTTCAGAAATAAAATCAAGCAATGTGGAGATTATTTCTGCTCGAGAAATAATTATTATATATTTACTGAACTCCTGATGGCTGGTAAATTCAATTTCGTCAACAATATATTTATTTTCAAATTCAGCTAATTTAGCGCTAGAATTGATTAGCGACTGTATCAACATTGGAATTTTATCAGAATCTTCAATAATTTCGATTTCTTCTTTAAATATAACTCCGTTTATTAATTCATATATTAATTCTTCTCCATTTTTTAACCAGTGAAGAGAATTTCTGTAGTCTTTTAAAAATTTATACGCTTTTGCCAGCCCCAAAATTAAGTGAATCCGTTCGACTTGATGGGAATAATTATATTCTATATCACTTTTCTCGTTTATCTTAAAGATTCTTCCAACAAGCAAATCGATTACATCGTTTCCAAGTTTTTTTAATTCTATTTCATCTTCAATATATAACGAACTATATCTTAATGCTTCTAAGAAGTAAATAATTTTTAGATTCAAGAAGTTTAGGTCCATTAAACCTTTAGCATAACGATAATACCTTTCTGATGTGGTTTTGTA
>JAHQWX010000024.1 GCA_029856375.1 Promethearchaeia archaeon
AGTTTTTAAAGTCCAAAAAGAAAAAGGATGAGAACCTCGTTGAATTTAGTAAAGAAGCGTTTAATTACGGTGAGAAAAACAAAAATCGAAACATCCAACACTTCGCGTTGCTTTTTGCTGCTGAGTTAATATTATCAAATTCCAAAATGTTTGAATTTTTGGTACCTTTAATTGAAATTTGGGCCGATCACGAGGATTGGGCGCTTAGAGAGACGACGGGTTACACAATTTTATACGGTATTAAGAAAGATCCGAATTCTGTGTTTCCGTTTTTAATGAAGTGGATAAAAAGTGATAACGAAAATCTAAGGAGGATTGTGTCTGAAAGTCTTAGACCAATGGCTGAAGTCAAATGGTTAAGAGATCCAAAGAAAAACGACAAAATTTTGGAGATATTAACCATTTTAAATAAAGATCCTTCCATCTATGTACGAAAATCAGTGGGGAATAACATTAAGGATTTGTCTAAATACATGCCTGAAAAAATTCTTGATTTGATGGAGCAGTGGACAGAAAGCGCAAAAATTAAAGTTTATGACGCATTAGCTTCTGAGGAGGGATTGTCCAAGGAGGATAAATATTTAATTTGGACTATGAAGCATGGAATGCGTTGGATTAAAACAAGAAATCCTGAGTTACGCCATCGTTTGGAAAAAATCTTAGGTAAAAATTATATATTATATTTTGACGAAAAAAGAAATAGATTAGCAAAACCGAGGTAATTCAATAATATGTTGGGTAAAAAGCGCCAAATTTTTTCAAAGATAAACGAAGACATAATCTTAATTCATCAAGATTCGATGGCTTCGATGAATTTTAACACTTGTAATTCTTATATTCTCCGATTGAGGGATAATGAATTCGCGATAATTGATCCGGGGTCTTCGTTGAAAAAATTAAATAAAACTCTTACTCAAAATAATATTGATTTTGAGAATATAAAACACGCCTATCTCACTCACGGTCATAGCGATCACGTAAATATGCTCGATTATTTACAAGAAAAAAATCCCGAAATGATTAGTTATATTCATCCGTTGGAACGAAGTTATGTGGAGAACGCCGTAGAGTATTACGAGTTGTTATTCCCTCTCCGAATGATCGAGAATCAAGAGAAATTTTCGGATTTCATCACCGCTATTAAGTTTTACACGCACCCTAATTCTAATTTAACCTTGAATCAAAACTTTAAAATGGTATTTGACACTTGGAATGTAAAATCCAGAAAAGTAGATAAGACAATCAAGCATGGCGATGTTTTACCCGGTGGATTAAAAGTCATCCACTCTCCTGGTCACACACCCGGTATGTGTATGCTCTATAAAGAACAAGATAAAATCTTATTTTCTTCTGACATTCATTTGAGTAAAGCTGGAGCTACAGTAAATGGAGATAAATGCTCTGTTTCAGAATACAAGAAATCTATAAAGAAAGTTATGGAAATGGTCGAAGAAGGTGTAGTGGAAATGTTATTAACGGGCCATGGAAAAAATCCGATTAATTCGAATTTAAGGGAGAGATTGCAACAGTTTTACGATACCATAACCAAAAAAGAGGTTTTAATTCTTACAATTCTCCAAAAAAAAGAAAAAATGACCATAGAAGATATTACAAATGCAACTTTTGCAGAATATATTAAAAGATTCGAAAAATTTACGCATTTAGATATGTTTCGAGATACCATTTGCATCGCAGAAGCATCAGAGATGATGGGAAATTACAATTTTTTGATCGAATTAGAGAGATTGAATAAAGTTAGAAAAGAGGTTTCTGAAGATAAAACATTTTGGATGTTAGTTTAATTCGTAATTACTAAGTTTTTTTGGTCCCAATTAACTCCGAGTAGTAGATCTCTGCTTCTCTGATTTTCGTATAAAATGGGATATCCACCGGTTTTGCTGATTTTTGACGCAAAATTTTTAATATCTTCAAATTCAGGAAAATAATATTCTAATGGCTCGTTCGATTTTAATCGGTCCTTGATTAATAACGCTTTAGCCTGAAGCGTAAAACCTTTAATATCTAAAAAATTAGGACTGGCATTTTCTATAATTTTGCAGTATTCCTCGACCATATTGTCGTTAATATTTAAATTTTTAATTGCGGTTATTCTTACAACCGTTCTACACGATAACGACTTCAATAAATCTAATGAATTCAAGATGTTACTCCAACCGTTCTTAATCAAAGGCCTGCATATTTTTTTGTATAATTTTTCGTTAGAAGTAGGGAGTGAAATATATAATTGTGATGGGTATTGCTCCATGGATTCAATTTTCTCTGGAAAAGTCCCATTTGAGACAACAAAAGTGGTCATATTACGAGTTTTAAATTCTTTCACAAAATCAGATAATAGGGGATAGAGGAAAGGTTCTCCATCTAAGGATATTGCAGCGTGCTTTGGATACAAAGACTCCGTATGGGCTCGCTTAATTTCTTTAATAGTAGTAATATGCGTATTTACCAGTGGTTCGATGTCACTAACGGTTTTAATTTCCTCACTAATTTTGTTATTAATAAAATAAATATCGTTTTCTCCTTCAATTCGCTCTAGAAAATTCATGTTCTTTAAAAACACTAAACTGCGATAGACTTTTGTCTTACTCTCGCTTGTTATTTTTGATAAAGATTGAACAGTCTCTTTTTGGTTATTAATTAGGTGCTTAAGTATATTGATAGAAACATTATAATTTTCTATATATCTCTCCAATGGTAGGTGATTATCAATCAAATTTTGCTGATGTCTAATCATTTCCTTCACCAATTCCTTCGGTTCCTCCGGCTCAATGTTAAATTTAGAACCCAAGGAAGATTGAAGGTCCCTCCAGCAAAACACACATTGATGATTACAAAAAGGAACGGATGGGGTATTTTGTAAGCATAAATTGCTTTTTATTCCAAAAACTCCTTTATAGCAATTTTGATTATCCCTTCCGGTCATCAATCGTTGTTCTAGCCAATGGCAAGGTTTTATTGCTGAGTGTTTGTTTTTCCCAACGATTCTATAATTTGATTTTAAATAATTTTGAACAAATTTTTCCGATATTTTTTTAAAATCGTTTCTATCTAAGCTCATCTAAGTGAATTTAAGTTATTTAAATAATTTAAAGTAAACATTAAACAAAAATAATGGTTTTCGACCAGTAGTTTTTGTATTAAAAGTGATTCGGTAGGATTGAAATGATAAATAAATTTAAAACGGGATTAATTAACATTGCGTTAAAATTCATGTCAGCGGATGAGAAAATCTTTCGAATGATTCTAGAAACATCGCCATCTAATGTTAATGAGATCGTTATTTTGCCCGCGGTGAAAGTTGTAATGGAAAGGATTGTAAAAAAACTCGAAAATAAAAGGAAGTACGGGCAGGTCTATAACGGAAAATTGAACGGTATCGAAGTAAGCGTCATACAAAGTTTAGTAGGATGCCCGTACATTGCAGAAAAAATGGAATGTTTAAAATTTACAAAATGCAAAAAAGTAATTAGAGTAGATTTATGTGGTGGATTAGATCTTCCTGATATATCAATGGAGCCAGGGAAAATCATTATTCCGGATTATGCTCTCTGTGGTGATGGCACTTCTCCTTATTACATTTTAACATATCGAGAGAAATTTAAAGATTTAGATTTTATTGAAAATCCAATTGATGGCTTTAAGAATGTTAAAGCAGGTAGCGAGAGAATTTATAAATCGTATCCCTCAAAAGAGTTAAACGAAATATTACTTAAAAACGCTAAAAGTCTGTATCCTGATAAAATTTTGAATGGTCCTTTTTGGACGACAGACGCTTTTTTTTGTGAAACTGATGAAATCGTTGAAGCGTGGATTAAATCGGGTATATTAGGAGTAGATATGGAAAATTCATTGCTATTTCTGCTTGGAAAGCTTTTTGACATCAAAATTGCTTCAGTTACTTCTGTATCGGATGTTCCTGGTCACAATAAATTCGATATTTTTAAATCCAATTATATTCACCCCGACACTTTTTTAGGAGTTGATAAGGCTATTAATATTGTCGTTAAATCGCTAGGTCAAATCCGAAATATACCTTAATTTTAAAAACATATATTTCTTTGTATTTATTTGATAATTATACAAAAAAGAAAAATCATTTTATTATTAATTGAGGTAGAAGATCCCATTGAGTTTCAACTTGTACTATGTAGATAACGGAGTATTAAAGAGTTTAGATTTTCTCGAGAATTTTAAATCCAATAAGGTCTATCTTATTATTGATAAATCTAAAGGCGTTCCAAAAATTTGGATCTGGGTAGGTGATGACGCCTCAGTAAACGATAGATATCACGCGGGAATGCTCGCTACAAAAGTGAAATCTCAAATGCAATTTTTCAGTGCCGAAGTTGAAATCATCGACGAGGTTTTAGTGCCAAGTTACTTTCCCAATTTTTCAGAAATGGAAATAGAAAAATCACCAATTGATACGATAACTTCCAATAACATCGGTACATCTAACGAAAGACCCAATTCTTTGGAAGAAATCTCAGCTTGGTTCGATGAGAGCGGAGAAGAAAAACCATCGGAACCTAGAGAAGATGTGATTATGGAAACAGCAGAAGAAGTAATACAACCAGAATCTACGAAAGATACAAATGAAGAAACTTTTGAGGAAGAGAATCTACAAGATGCAGAAGCAGAAACCGAAGAAGAAGATGAAGAAGAACTCGAGGTTATTGTTAACGAATACATCAATAAACCAGACGAAGCACTCGAAGAGATTCTAAGACAGGAATTTATTGTGATAAGTGAAGAAGAACCCCACATTTCAACGAGAGTAAACGAACAATTAATTGGAGTAGCACCAAATAGTGAAGAAACGATGGAAACGAGTGAAGATGAGGGTGAAGAGATAATGGAAGAGTTGTGGGAAACAACGCTTAATTCAAAAACAAAGGATCCTTGGCAATCACGGATTGATCACATAGAAAAAATAAAGAATAGGAGCGGGGAATTATTTGGACTTTCAGACGACGATTTCTTTGAGAGTATCGGAAGGCGTAAAACGCATAGAGAAAAACCAATTATCGAAGAGGAAACACTTAAACCAACAGTCCAAGAGGATATATCTGAACAAATAATCGAAGAGACTACACGCGAACTAATAATCGAAAAGGATATAAGTGAGCCAACAATCGAAGAATATAATAACGAAACCGTTTCAGAAGAGCCAATAGTAATAATGGACCAGGACAACGAACAAATAGAGGAAAAACCTATATCTGAAACAGTTCCTATGAGAAAAGACAAGGTTAGAGAATTTCTTGTGAGGGTATCTTATTTAATAGGGGAGTTGCAAGACACAATCAACGATTTTTTGGAAGACTTGGAGGATTAATCTCCCACGAAAATTGGTTTTTCAAATTTCTTATTATATTTATTTAATATCGACAAGTTTGGGTTATATTGTGTTTTTCCTTCAGATTCTATTGCCATTAGGAGTTTAGATTCTTTTAATCGTTTAATGTGGTATTGAATCGTTCCGTGATAAACATCTAGGTCGTTTGCAATCTTAGTTATTTGTATTGTAGGATCTTGAACAAAATTTTTAAGAATTTCGACTAATAAATCGTTTTGAAATAGTATAACTAAATTTTCACAACTTTTGGGAAAATCTTGTAAGAAATAATGAAGAGTTTTTCCAAATTTCTTTGATCTAATGATTCCAAATTTTTCAAGAACAATTAAATGTTTTACAAAGGGATTTCTAGTTATTTTGAGCTCCTCTTCGACCTTCTCACTTCTTCCATGAATGCCAGGATTATTTTTTATGAATTCAATGATTTCTTGATACTTAGGATCTGCGAGAATTTCCTCTTTAGTGCGTCTCTCATTAGTTACAATCCATTTTTGGTCTTCTAAGGAGCGTATAGATAAGAATATTTCTTCTTTACTGTACCCTTTAGAATAAGATAATTTTGCTATGCAATCTGCGTATAGTTTTTCTACAAGTGGTGGTAAAGTTTCAACTCGTTCTACTGAAATTTCTGCGTCGTATCTTTTGAGCTTTAAAACCTTCTTTGCAATATTTAGAACTTCTTTTTCAATTTCGGTTAATTGCTCAAGATCGCTATATTTTTCGATATCTTCTGCCTTTATTTCGACCTTTCGTATTTTTTCGATTTCAATCTCCTCGATATCTTGGTTTTCTTTTTCTCTTCGTTCTTGTAACGCCATATTATTTTAATTTTCTCCAATCGAATTAGGTCGATTCTTCTAAAAACTTTATATATTGCTCTTGTTCGCGAATAGGCATGTATCTTAATTGCTCTATTATCTGCTGTAGATATTTTGGAGCAAGGTTTAATTTCTTAACTCGCAAAATCAACTTCTCAGAGAGTTCTCTATTTAATTCGAATAGCTCGTTAAGATATTTTTCTTGCTCTTCCTCAGTTAAAAACGCAAATTCTTTCAAGATTTCTTTTTTATCTTTCTCAGGTATGTTTAATTCTATGATTTTTCTTCGAATTTTTTCCGACAACACGCTAAAGATTCTCAAAAAATATTTCTCTACAACCTCTCTATCTGATTCTTTCGAAATTGGTAAAAGAGATTCGTGCATCTTTAATCTTCGTTTCTTCTCTTTTTTCTCAATTTTCTTCTCTTCCTTGACTTCCATTTTGGTTTCTTTCTCTGATTTTTCAGACGATTCAGTCGGGGGTATTTCATCTAAACCTTTATCATCTTGAGGCGATTTTGCTGCCATTATTCCTTCTTTTTGAATCGGAATAGAAATTAAACCAACATCACTCTCTGGTGGTAGTGGAGTAGGAATTCCTCCATCGTCTTTTCCCATCTCGTAGGGTGATTTTGGAGGCGTAGGTGGAATAGTTACAATTTGAGGGGCGGGAGCTTGATCTGCAGTATAATGAATGAATTCTGGAGGTTTTTCACTCGCGAGAATTAAAATTAATGCACCTTTAAGCAAGATAAAAATTCCTGCAGCACCAAACAAGCACCCGATAATTCCTGCAGTTAATATCACTCCTCCATCCTCGTGTGTAAAAGTCGTTTTTGATGCTATTTCAGAAGATTTCATCTTATCAATTAACACTCCCGAAGTGCTAATAATGAAAATTACACCCAAAACGATTACTCGTCCTATACTACTAGCAGTAATAGCATTTCTCATAATAGATTCAACAGCTCCAACAACATAAGTAAAAGCCAAAATTAAAATTGTTACACCAGCGTAAGTTGATATCGAATTGAACGAATCTTTAACTAAAAGACCGGCATCGTATGCTTGATAGTCTTTATTCCTCTCGTCGTTAGCTATATATGTATTTACTAGTATTCCCTTTATTAATAAAACCACTCCTGAGCCGTATACAACACATCCCATAATCCCTAGACAAAAAGCGGATATCCCTACCTTATTATACTCCTTATTTTCAATTAATGGCACAATCCTTTTTTTATCAAAATGAGCAATCCTATTTCCAAATATAAATAAAGCTATTGATTCAAAAGTTATTCTTAATATCTCTGATGAATAAGCAGAGTAAAATAATTTTATTAAATTTAACAAAGCTAACGCAGAAACAATAAATAGAATAATATAGGAAAATTTATTCAGGTCTTGTATCGCGTTATTAAGCGAAACTAATGTATTTTCGGGGAGTCTTTCTCTAGGTGCGGTAGTTTTTATTTTTATGCTTTCTTTTACTACTTCTACCTCTCCTTTCTTACTCTCTGCATCACTAATTTTTACTTTAACTCCCTTTACTTTTTGCTCCTTTTCCTTGAATTCTTTAAATTTTACTCCCTCTAGAGCGAAAGGGTATCCACACATTTCGCAATATACTTGAATTCCCTTTTCAATTCTACTCATAAGTTCTTTAGGAAATTTATATCCACATTCCCCACAATAATATCTTTTTTGTTGGTCGTTCATTTTTTTTTACTCCTTTATTGTAATTCGCTAAATTAAAAAAACATTTTGATGTTTTTAGTTGGAATATGATTGTATGGTTTGTAGTCCAATTGGTTCAAATTCTACTTTAAATCCTTTACCGCAATTTACGCAGTATGTAATCCCTGTTGTTTTTAATCTTTCATTCATTCTTTCAGTGAATTTGCTACCACAGTCAGTGCAATAAGCATAAACACCCTTTTTTTCACCCGATTTTTGGTTTGGTTGTAAAATCACAACTGATTTTCTCGTATCTTTCCATTCTTCTTTCGGGACTTCATAATTACTCTTTGGTTTAGGTTCAGCGGGAATATTACCGGCAATTAGGTCGTATAACTTCTTAAATACCCAATAGATTCCCTTAAAAATCCCTTTAAATAAGTAATAGATTCCAAGAATGATATATTTTACAAGGTAGAATACACCTATGCAAACTAACACTGTTATACTAACGGCTAACGATACTAGAAGAATAGTGAAGATTGTTTGTTGTATTAAACCTAATCCATCGAACCAATTTATAAAATCTTCCCAACCCGTCCACATAAAAGTGTCTAACATCATTTTCATCAATTTTTTCAATTTATTTCTATGAATAATAAAAAATTAAAAAATTACTTAAGTCATTTTTAGACCAATTTTTGGCAGTTTTTCGAAGTAATTGTAAACCTAATTGTATGAAGTATTTTCTTATTTATAGGTTTGCTTTATTTGTCTTATTTCCTTTTTATTACCGATATAAAATACAGTGAAGAAAATGGAAAAATAGATTGCGATAACTATTGTCATTGGAACAATATAATCTCTTGTAAACGACAATAAATATAACGCACTACCGATTAAAAAGCCTGTAAATAATCTAAGATTCGTGGTACTCTTTCGAAATTTTAATTTTTGAGTGCACCAATCGATCATTCCTGGGATTGGGAGAATAATACACATAAAAAAGGCAAAAGTAGGGCTGAGGGAGGTATTTGTAATAGATTCGTATAAAAATGTTAGAAAAGATGTAAAAACGAGAGATATCACCATTCCGCTACATCTCGTGCAAAAAAATACGCTAGTTCTGCCTAGCTTTATAACAAATGTGTGATCGGCGTCAGATCGCATGTGATGGGTAAGTAATACATGATAAATTTCTCTTTCTTTCGATGATGTCGCTTTATCTAGGAAAAAAACGAGAATTGGAACGAAAAAAGCGACGGAAAGTATAATTTGCATAAAAAAATTAAACCCAATATCTATAATAATCGAATCTATTTCGAGCCCCGAGTTTATTGAGAGTAAAATCGATAACGCTAAAGCAATGAAAGCAGAAATTACAAAAAATAAAAAATTCTTGAAGACTTTCACGCTTTCTCTATATTTAAGAGGTTTATATTTGTAGATACCAAATAAAAAGCTTATTGCTCCAACGATAATGATCCATTCGATATACACGACATAATTTGCAAATATAATTAAATGAATCAAGGTTTCGCTCAAAACACCACCAATTAGAGCGACAATCCAACCAAAAAGGTTTGAAAGAAACGCAAGAGTAAAAAGAGAAATGCTGAATTGTATTGAAAAACTAGGAGATTCGATAAATGGTTGGGAAATGGACTTAAAATTAATGGAGACATAAATATATACGAGGGCAAATCCAAATATTCTTAAAAGATACAAAAAAAAGGTTCTAATTCTATTAAAATCAACCACAGATTGTTCAGAATTAATAGTTTTTTGTTCCAAAATTAATATATCATAGAATCTAATTTATTTAAAAATTTCATCTAGATCCCAATTCATTCTTACTCGAGTTTGCTCAAAACCCTTCCGTAATACTTTAAGAATTAATTTTTTAGCTGTAATGACACTTAAAATTGATGGATCTCTTTCTACAATTTTTATACACTCATCAGTGAAATCCAATTGCTCTGTAAGAGAAATACGGGCAGTTTCTTTATCTTTGTAAACAATCCTTACCAGATCGTTATAATTATGGGCGGTTTCTTTAACTTTTAATAAATCTATTGCACCCTTTAATTGCGAAATGTACGCTTTTTTGTTGATTTCTCTTAACTTCTTATAATTTTTGTGGTGTTTTTTGCACTGCCTATCGGTCTGATCTCCACTTAAATACATCGGAAATGTCTGATCCACTACTCTTTCGACAATTTCTTGTGTAGTCCCGTTTTTTATCAATTCTTTTGCTGCATCTAATGTAGTTTTAATTTGCACTAAGGTTCCATCTTTTAGATCCTTATTTGACCAATACTTGTAAAACGCATTAACGATTGGTTTGGTAATAATGTCAAATATACCCGTCTGTAACTCAGAGTCTATTAATTTTCTCCCAGTTGTAATAGCATCTCTCATTTGTTCAAGCATCTTAGCCTTTATAAACTGGTAATTCCTCTCGATGATTTCAGCGCTAGGTTTAGTTTCACTCATAATTCGCAATTCTTATATTTAAAAAGACAATGAATGCATTAAATTAAAATATAATTATATTTAAAACACTATTAGAGATATTATAAACGAATACTTCTGCTGTTATTAGATTTGATGAAAAATTGCGCTACATGTTTAAAATCTTGGTATTAGGGAATTCTAACGCTACACTACCATATATAGCGAGCACCGGGGTTGAGGATGCTAGCGTTGAGGATCAAGAGGATTTTTACGAATGTTATAAAGAAATTAAGGTTTTGAACAATGTTTGTAATCTAGAAATAGATGTAATATTAAGGGAAACAGCAGATTTTGATACTCTTATTCCCAATGTTGATGGGATTATTTATTTCTTAAATCCAATGGAACCTACCGAATACGATTTGTTTGATATTGTTGTTGAAATTATTCGAGGGGTTAAAAGAGATATTCCTATTATTATTTTTTTCTATACAATTGGAGACATTATCACAATACCTTCGAATGTCTTATTAGAGAGTATATGGAAGAATTATCCCACTTACGAGTGCTTTATAAACTTGTCACCTCTTAATTTCTACAAGGTTTATTCTTGTCTTTCCGACGCGATGATTACAGGTAAACTTCCCATTAACATAGAAAACGCTTGGATGAGACTACCAATATTTATATCCCAGGCGAATTCATATTTCAGACAAAATAATTATTACGAAGCTGCAAGATCTGCAGAGAGTGCAGCTACGGTTGCCAATATTTATAACATGAACGATTTTTACATTTATGCGGAAAAAGCAGCATATCTTTATTCGTTAGCCTATAGATATTTGGAAGCTTCTGAAGTTATTAAAAAGGTAGATGAAAATCGAAATCTCCAATTCAAGAAATACTACGTTGAGAACATGATTAGATACGGTACGAAGCTATTTAAGAAAAACAACTTTGACGAAGCGGCAAAACAATACGAAACAGCCGGAAATTGGTCTTCATTGGAATTAGACGATCGGGCTCTAACTCTTCAAGCATTTAATTTATCAATAAATGCGTG
>JAHQWX010000449.1 GCA_029856375.1 Promethearchaeia archaeon
AAACACGGTAATCAAGATACATTTATAGCGCAACCACCCAACACATTTTGGCTGAAATCAAAAGCCCTAAACCCATTTTCTGCTATTTCCTACGGTTCAGTAGTGCGCCATATTGACGACGAAATTAAACGAGAAATTGGCAAAGAACTCACTCCAGATGAAATGCTGAGATTAATAGAATTTATCGTTCCAACTTCTCAAGATAACGCGATTATCGCCTCAGGAATAGAACGATTCTCCCAACAAAAAGGAAAATTTTTAAAAGATAAAATTACTGAAAAAAAGAAAAACTTGTCTAAAACTCTTGCAAGAAAAGTCGATGAGGAGTTTACTAAGAAGCACCCTCAAAGAAAAAATTTATTCATCTAAACTTTGCTTTTTAACGCTTGAATATCGTCTTGTGATTTAACTATCGGAAGGGAGCTCGAGTAACTGCCCGCGTTGTTTATTAATTCTTGAATTATTACTCTTATTTTCTCCTCTCCAGATCTATCTTTAATTGTTTCGCTAAATCCTTTTATTTTAATGACATTTAAATCTTCTACGTAATGGCTCAAACCCTTCTCAACTTCTTCCATAAGAAACTGAAAGGAGAGTTCCGCTGCCATTTCGCGCGTTTCTAATTCCTTTTCATCAAACATAAAAGATATTTCTCTCCATCTTTTTCCTTCGGGATCTACTGGAATTAGACCGTAAATATAATCGCTTGTATAAATCAGAAACGGTGTACCATTATCGAACGAAGAATCCAGAAGTCCAACCATTTCTCCAGACAAGTTTTTATCGCCTTATAATTGAACTGATGATTATTTGTTTAACGGAATTCAATTAATTAACTATCAAATCTTTACTTTTTAAATATTTGGAACACAGTATAACTAATTAAGGCTATTTATAACAAAACCATTAAATAGTTCTACATTATTAGAAATAAGGCAATGTAAAAGAATTTTGTGATTTTTATGAGAACGCTCGACATCAAAAAAGTTATTGAGGATATTCAAGATTGGATTAAATCGTATCTTAAAAGTGCGAACGCAAAGGGTATTATTGTGTGCGTTAGCGGGGGGATTGATAGCGCTGTTACCTTGGGATTGTGCGTAGGTGCGATAGGCAAAGAAAATATCACGACATTAATTTTACCTTGTGAAAGTAATCTAATTGACGAAGAAGACGCTAAATTAGTGATTAATCATTTTAATGTTAAATCTTATCGCTTTGATCTTACATCCGTGTACCGAGAATTATTAAAAATATTTAAAACGCAAATTAAAGGAAATAATCTCTCAAGAGCAAACATAAAGCCTAGATTGAGAATGGTTTCTGCATATTTCTCCGGCCAATCGTTAAAGAATCATTTAGTAGTTGGTACGGGGAATAG
The DNA here is from genome assembly GCA_029856375.1 of Promethearchaeia archaeon. Classification (GTDB taxonomy): domain Archaea; phylum Asgardarchaeota; class Lokiarchaeia; order Sigyniarchaeales; family SOKP01; genus 6H3-1. Next base: position 1,382 of record JAHQWX010000449.1, read on the forward strand.
AACAGAAGATGCAATTGGTTATTTCACTAAATACGGCGATGGTGGAGCTGATTTTCTTCCCATTGGCGATTTGTATAAATGTGAAGTTAGAGCAATTGGAAAAGAATTGGGCATCCCCGAAAAAATCATCACTAAGGCACCATCTGCAGGTTTATGGGAAGGTCAAACAGATGAGGGGGAAATTGGAATGACTTACGAAGAAATGGACGAAATAATTTATCGTATTGATTATAACCAGGATTTAACCAATTTGGAAAAAAATCAAGTAGAAGAAGTACAAAGACTAATAAGGGTTAACAAACATAAGCTCGAGCCAGTTCCAAAATACTCGATTAAAAAATAGATTACAAATCTTGAATTATTTTCCTAATTTCGTTGATACTTGAAGTAATCTCGCCGAATTGAGCTTTAACCTTATCCATCTCTTCTTGGAATTCCATCTCGTCCAATTGACCCTTCTCTAATCTGTTTTCAAGATTTTTCTGAGTTTTTTCTATTGAATATCTCCTTCCTTCAAGCGCAATCAACTCCTGATAAAGTTTGTCTTTATCTTTAGGAAGCATATCTGGCGTTAATACCAAATTTCCTTCTGAAATACTGGAAGAAATTGGTTTTTCGATTGGCGGTACGCTCACTGCTGCAGCACCAGGTGCTTCTCCTCTCTTTCTTGTCCTCTTTTCTTGTCCTACTTCTTCTTCATTGCCTGCTGCTCCCGAAAATACATTGAATAGTTTCGTCGCTGATGATACTTTATCTAATTTTTCTTGGTCGCTTTCCTTCTTTCTAGCTGTAGCGGCTTCTAGATTGGCTGGTATTGCTGCAAGTTCCTCATCTGAGGAGGGACTCTCTTCAGAAACAATCGGAGTAATTTTGGGTTTTTGGTCAGATACTGGCGTAATTTTCGGTTTTTCTTCGATAATTGGTGTAATTTTAGGTTTTTTGTCAGACACTGGCGTAATTTTCGGCTTTTCTTCGGTAACTGGTGTAATTTTAGGTTTTTTATCAGACACTGGCGTAATTTTCGGCTTTTCCTCGGCAGCTGGAGTGATTATAGGTTTTTTATCGGACACTGGGGTGA
>JAHQWX010000025.1 GCA_029856375.1 Promethearchaeia archaeon
CAACTAACGTAAAAACCAAATTTAAAATTTCTTCTTTGTATCTCGCTCGAATTTCTTTTTACGAATTTTTTCACAGTTTTCGTCCACCTATTAATTTTAATTCCCGTACCAGCGATCACTCCATCGAATTCGCTCAGCGGAGGTATGTTCTTTTCTTTCACTTCTTTTAAATTGATTAGACGCATATTAATTTCCTTGCTCTCGAAAATTTCAGCGATTTTTTGGGCAATATCTTCCGTCGTACCCGATCTAGTTCCATATACTATTAAGACCTTTTTCATATAAACTCTCCTCAATTGACATCTAATATAATTCGGGTATACCTATAAAGATTGGGATTCCCCGTATCCTTAACTTCGAGGTTAATATGGACAGTTCCGTTCATGATAATTTTTCTCTACCGCTAATTTTATTACATAATCTTGTTATTGTTATTATGAAGATAATTAATATCCTAACTATAATTGATAATTTTGAATGAAAGTAGAGATAAAGAGCAATTAGATTTAGCCAATAAGATTTCCAACCAAATAAGAAAAATTGGAAAACAATTAGATCAACACGAGCGCGATTTATTTCGCTTTCATGGAGTACAAGGCGTTACTCCTCCTCAACTTTTTATTTTGAGAATTTTTTGGATGGATGAAAGTGAAGGTGGATGGTCTTTAAAATATCTTGCTAACCTTGCTAAAGTCTCGCGCGCAACTATGACGGGTATTATTGACACTATGGAGAAAAATGGACTGGTCGTTAGAGTACCCAATCTTAAAGATAAAAGGAGCATGTTAGTAAAAATAACAAAAAAAGGAGAGGATCTTAAACGATACAAACCTCCTATAGATAGAGATGTGGATCATCATTTTAGCAGTTTTACTCTTGAAGAATTAAAATTTCTTCAAATCTTGCTTGATAAGCTTTCTAAATCAATGGAAATAGAAGACTCTTGAGTTTTATTCAATTTTAAATTTTGTTAAGATCCTAACATTTAAATAGTTAGGGACCTAATTATTTTATTGGAAATATTCCTAAATACTGATTTGTAATCGTCAAAATAAAAAGTAGTGATGGGAATTGAGCGAAAAAAGTAAAAAAATGGAATTTGATACTCAACTTACTGAAGAAGAAATGAAAAGATTTATGCAAACGGTTAAAAATATAGATCATACAAAAGACCACAAAATGGCTTATAGAACTATGATGAACCCCACTAGAAGAGAGATATTAAAATTCATTGGCAACGAAGTTAGAAAAACAGAAGAAATTAAGGATAAGTTTGATTTGGACGATTCACAACTTAATTATCACCTTTCGATGTTAAAGCAAGTTTTATACATACTAGATACAGAATCTGGGTGGAAATCTACACCTCGTGGTATTGGATTTCTAACAAATGCGAGGCTCTCGGATTAAGGAGTTGAAAATATATGGAACTTTTAGAGGCAAAAGAAATATTAGGTCAAGAATTTAGTTTCATCGCAGATTTTCTCATTGAAGTTGTTCTAAGTTTAGATATAAAAGAAGATTCGCATATATTAGATGTTGGTACTGGTTCTGGTAGAATGGCAATAACTCTAGCCTTAAATGGTTTTAATGTTATTACAGGTGAACCTGAAGATGATTTCTCAGAATATGCTAAATTGGATTGGCTTGAAAGCGCAAAGAAGGTAAATGTTGAAGAATTAATAGTATTTAAACCTTTTCGGGCAGAAGAATTGCCGTTTGAAAATGAAATTTTCGATGTTATTTTTCTTTTTGGTGCTCTACATCACGTCGATGGTAGAGAATTGGCAATACAGGAGTGTTACCGCGTTTCTAAACAAAACGGAATAATCTGCATCATCGAACCCACACCAAAAATGATTAAAATAATTCGGAAAACAACGCCAACGCACCCGGAAGAGGAGGATCCTAGGAATTATATTGGAGAGCTACCTTTATCCGTTGAAATTATAAAGAATTATTTTTTTCACGCATATATTTTTAAGAAATAAAACTTTTTAAGAAAACTTAGAATTATTGATTTAAACGAGGGAATAGAGTAAGTGCGTTCTCTCGCTCAATCATTTTACGCGTTTTTTCATCAAAACCCTCGTACTCCTTAAGTCCTTTGATCATCGTATCAATCATCCTTTCGGGAAGAAAAGGATAGTCGCAGCCGAAAAGTATATGTGAAGGTTCTATGAATTCACTTAGCGAATTTAAAGCATAACTAGTTCCCGAAACAGCAGTGTCGTAGTAAAAACTTTTTAACGAATCGAGAATCTTTCGCTTCCCAAAAGAAATTCTCCAAGCCAGATACGGAACTGTGCCCCCTGCGTGAGGGAGAATGAAACGGATATCCGGATATCTTTTTGTAACTCCGGCATATGCTAAATTTGTTGCGGCTCGAGTAGTATCAAAAACAAATTCGAGCATTGCGGCTCTAAATCTGAGATTTGGTAATTTCTCTTCGGGTGGTGTGTTGGGATGAACAAATACCACCGCTTTTCTACGATTAAGTTCGGAATATAAATCCTCGAAAACTGGATCTCCGAGATAAATTTCGTCGACGCTTGAAAGTAGACCTACTCCGTCCAATTTCAACTCGTCTAGGGTGCGTTCCAATTCGAGAATAGACGCTTCTACATCTGGTAATGGTAAAACAGCAAACGCGCCAAAACGACCGGGGTATTCGCTTATAAGGCGAGCAGCAATATTGTTGCACTTACTTGCAAGGTCTTGAGCGAATTTTTTATCTTTGAAATAAATTCCTGGCGAAGATATCGACACGATGGTAGTTGCAATCTTCTGTGCGTCCATAAACTTTAAAGAACTCTCTACATCCCACCTAGGGAAATTTACTCCAGCTGCCCTATCAATTCCAATGCTATAAAGAGCAGAAATATACTCGTTTGGTAAAATATGGTTATGGATGTCAATTCTATAAGGTTTTTCCGTCATATAATCATCATTTATTTATCAGCGATATCGCTTAAAAATTTTTAAGAAAATCAATCCATTTCTCGTTAATATTTAATAAATTTGATAATATTAGAGATATAGTTTTCTTAAATAGAGTTGGGTTATTATGCGTAAATAATATTTCGATTTAACGAAGAGATACAATCAAAAAGTTTCTGTTATGCCAATAGGAATTGAAAACATTTTTTTTAATTACTGGATGGTTTCAATTTTAATTCTCTACATTCTTGCAATGTTGCCTGTAGTAAGGCGCTCGTTCATAGAAAATCATTCCTATAAGTGGAATAATGTAATGCTAATTTCCTTCTTTATTATAATAGTAATCCTTCTAGCAGTACCTTTCCAAGACAATTTTTTAGTCCCTTATCCATGGAATTTCTTCTTTGTAGTTTTTGCGGGAGCGTGGAAAGTAGTGGTTTTAATCATCAATTTCTTTAATAATAAAAGGGAAAATAAGAAAATTGAAGGTCCAGAACCGCCTGACTATAAGGAATACAAAAGAAAAACTTTTCACATTTTAGCTGGTTGTTATCTAATTGGATTTGGTTTTGCTTTTTTACTTAATTTATTAGTGTATAGTATCGAATCTCCCTTCATTTTAACGAATGAATTTTTCCAAAGTGTTTACTTTCTAACATTTATTCAAGACCAGCACATCATAGGAATATCGCTCTTAATTTTTGCCTTCGTGGGAACATTTGTAGTGCAATTAGACGCTGAGTTATTAGCGTTAAATTGGCCAGAAGTTAACTTCCCTTTTAAGAAAACGATTCAAGACACTAATCGAGAAGTCGAGGAAAATACATTTGGAGCTCATCTGCACATGATTTCGGGCTTTGCTTTTAGTGCTATTTTAATTTATATTTTTTCCCCAACGCCTCTTATTGCTACTTATGCCGTTTTCGCAACGATTTGTATCTCAATTTTTGGCGATATGTTTGCAGCTCTTATAGGGAGGCGATTTGGAAAACATAAATGGCGATTTTTCAACGAAAAGTCAATAGAAGGAACAGTTGTTGGGGGGATAGCGGGTTTTGTTATGGGATTTATATTTATCGGATGGCTCGGAGGCCTGATTGGTTGCATTGTAATAATTGCTACTGACATATTTCTTCCAAAAATTTCTAAACTGAGCGATAACATACTCAATCCTCTTATTTTATCCATTCTTTTTGTTTTTTTAATGCAATTCGAAAACCTAATTCAACCAATTGTTTCTATTGGACAAATTGCTAAGAATGTCATTGAAGTACCCGAATTGAACTATAAGATTGCCGAAGGTTTTTGGGGCACATTTCCGTGCGTTATTTTATTAATGGGAAGTACAACAATAATCAGTTTGATTATTGCGTTAAAATATAAGGCGAATCAAATTAAAAGACTATTTACTGGAAGTACTGAAATTCTTGATTAATTCGAGTTTAAAAAAAAGTAACAAAATTAATAGCGTCTTTTGTCAATCATAATTTAGAATTTCTAATATGGAAATTAAAAATTGATCCCACGAGAATGAGCGAGTATATTTTAATAAAAGGTGGCGAGGTAATAGATGGTACCGGTAAGCCAGCAGTTAAAGCAGATGTTTTGATAAAAGACGATTTAATTGAAGAAATAGGTAAAATTGAAAAATTTAATGGAGCTTCAGTTATTGACGCAAGAAATTTAGTGGTTGCACCAGGTTTCATTGACATTCATACCCATCTCGACTTTTTTCTTCCGTCTCCGCGCCACGCAAGTGTCTTGGAAAGCTGGGTTCGTATGGGAGTAACTACCTTGGTTGGGGGATTGTGTGGTTTTAGTCCCGCCCCCATAAATCACGAACATGTAGAGGATCTTAATATTTATTGGAATTTTGCAATTCCTAAAGAAGGATTAAATTATGAATGGACATCATTCGGCCAATTTTTAGATTATTTAGACGAGATTGGACAAGCTTTTAATGTTGCGATGCTAACCGGGCATAATACACTTCGTAATAATGTGATGGGATTCCAAGCACGATTTGCTAATGACGACGAAATTAATGAGATGAAAAGACAACTGAAACAGTCTCTTGACGAAGGTTCTTTTGGCTTATCTGTTGGTTTGGGGTATGTTCCGGGAATCTTTTCTCATACTAACGAGATTATGGAGGTTGCATCAGTTTTAAAAGATTATAATCGACCTCTCGTGACCCACCCAAGAGGACTTAGCAACCAATATCATAAAGCGATTGAAGAAGTAATTTTTATAGCCGAAAAAAATCGAATCCCACTTCAAATCTCGCATAATTCTTCTGTCTCTTTGAAAGCAGGACCCAAAGCTCAAAAAATTATAAAAGCGGCTATAGAGAGGGGCATTAATATTGGATACGATAATATTCCTTACGCATCAGGCTGCTCTACCGCTTTCTGCGCCTTACCTCCCTTACTTTTAGATGGCGGTATTAAAAAGTGCTACAAGAGACTTTTAGATCCCGAAATTCGGAGAAAAGTGATAGATGATATTAAAAATTATCGCATTAAATGGCCAAATTGGGAACACGATTATTGGACCGATAAATTTTTGAAAGAAACGAAACTCTCCAAGCTTCTTGGAGTAAAAACCCTAATGCATGGTTTTAAACTCGAAAAAAATCGCAGATTTGAAAACATGAATTTGAGGGATATAGCAAAAGAACTGGGAAAGAATTACATTGATACATTTTTAGATTTTATTTTAGAAGAGCGGGGGGGAATTTTTTTTACGGCTGTAATCGCAGATGGGAAATTTGGAGATAGATTTATAGCGAAGGCAATCAAAGATCCAAATTGTTCAATTATAACGGATCATGTGGGGGCAGATTTTGATACGGCCCACCCTGTTCAATATGGAGCTTTTACTAAAGTCCTCGGACAATTTGCTCGCGATCGTGGTATGATGACAATGGAAGAAGCAATTCGTAAAATGACATCTCTTCCTGCTTCTCAAATGCAACTGGATAATCGGAGTACTATTAAAAAAGGATTCTTCGCTGATATTACGATATTTAATCCCGAAACCGTTAATTGTCGCGCAACATTTAAAAATCCCCGGCTACCCTCTGAGGGTATTGAATATGTCATTATTAACGGAAAAATTGTTCTTGAAAAAGGTAATTGTAACTCTGAAGCGTTAGCGGGAAAAGCATTAAGAAAAGTAAAATAATTTGATGCCACAAATTTCAAATAAGAAGTTGAATTAAACGGTTTAAAAGAATAGGTCTATAAATTGAAAATATTAGCGTTAGGTGGATGTGGTGACATGGGTAGAATGGCTGTTGCAATACTTCTTGAATCTACTAAAATTAATTCGATTACGATTGCTGACATCAACATTACATTGGCAAACGCGATTGTAGAATTGACTGGTTCAAATAAACTAACTGCAACTCAAATCGATGTAACAGACCGAAAAAAGCTTGTTGAACTAATGGTATCGCACGATATCGTTATTAACACGGTTGGTCCTTATTATAAATTTGGGAAACCAATACTTGAAGCAGCGATCGAAGCAAAAAAACCATATTTTGATATATGCGACGATTGGAGACCGACTTTAGAATTGCTCGAATTATCAGATAAAGCTAAAGAAGCGGGAATCACCGCAATTATTGGTATTGGTGCAAGTCCAGGACTCACCAATTTAATGGCAGTCCTTGCATACAACGAACTGGACGAAGTTGATGAGATTGTCACTGGTTGGGGGATTGGCAAATATAAGCACAATAGAAGACCCCGCCATTATATTACTGGTAAAAGACTAAAGGAAAAGTTTGGACCTCCTCCACCACGGCCGAACGCTGCTTTAGTTCATTTATTTTACGAGAGTATTGATAAAATACCCACATTTAAAGACGGTAAATTAATCGATATTGACGCGCTCACCGAAGAAGAACCGTTAAAGTTTCCTGGATTTAAAACGAAATATGTCTGCCATATAGGTCATCCAGAACCAGTTACGCTGCCAAGAACCTTGAAAGCTAAAAAAATATCAAACCTTATGTATCTGGGGAAAACGATAACGAAAATTGTGCGAAAATACGCGAAAATGATAACGAATAAAGAGTGGACAATTGACGATGCAGCAATAAAATTAGAAAAAAGAGAAAATTCTCTATTGGCCTTATTGCTTCTATTAAAAGAATATATTCGCTCTCCACCAGAATTAATAGCCATAGCAACGGGTTATAAGGATAAAAAGCGAAAAAAAGTGGCAATTGGGGCGTATCGTGGCCCTTATGGATTAATGGCCGGAATTACTGGCGTACCCTTGGCTGTTGCTACGCTTATGTACATAGATGGCAAAATAACAAGAAAGGGAGTGCTGACTCCCGAAGAATCCATCGATCCTGATGGGTTTTTTGATATATATGCGCCATACTGTGGGGAAAATTTATCAGGAAAAGATGTACTAATAAAAAGAATTGTAGATCTTTAGTTATAGAACGAATAATGATGAGGGATTAAATACTCCTGATAATGTTATTGTATAACGGGAATTATATATTTATCAATTAAATAAAATGGATCCAAATTCAAACGGCTTCTTTGCGATTTCCCCGGAGAAATTCCTTGAATAAAAAGATCTTGAACTTCCTTTGATAGTTGTCTAAAAGGAGAATCAAGGGAAAATTCAAAATTCTTCTTTAGATTTTTGATTCTCTGGTTAAAGGTTGTAAGAACGCCCCCATTTATCAAAACTTGACGTAATGTCGTGGAATCATCAGGTATTAAATACTCCCAATTTAAATCTTTTATATACCCATATCCCTTACAATTTAAGCACATACCCTGAAAAGAATTAGAAGAAAAAAACGAAGACTCTAATCTCTCTTCTGAATTACCACATTTTGGACAATTTAAGTTACTATCAACCATCTCATTACAGTTAGAACAACGAATTTTACCTTCATAAGCAAAAAGTAAGTAGAATAAATTCAAAATCTTCGTTCTTGTCCCAACCACGGACCTGGGATTCTTTTATCTGATGATACTTTGTTTAATTGCAATTGTTGGACCTATACCTGTAATACTCTCATAACTTTCTTCGTCAGTTACCCTTGTAATCATTCCTAATGATTCCAAATATCTTTTATATCCTTCTTGTAAGAGGATATCAAAAAAAAGACTCGATTTTCACGAACCGCTCACGCCTGTTACTGCGATTAATTTATGCTTTGGGATAGAAATATTAATGTTTTTTAAGTTGTTTAAATAAGCGTTTTGAATATTTATTTCGTCCATCTTAAAACCATTATTTATTAATTAATTTTGTTAAATAAATCAACAATAAAAACGTATGTTCGGGTTCATTTCCCCCATTTCTTTAAGAATGCTTTTGCTCTCTTTACAGTCGTTGGACTCGCGCTATTTAATTGCTTCTTAACGAATTCTAGAACCTTCTTTTTGTCTTTTAACTCTTCGAAATTCATGTTAAACGCTTCTATAATATCTCCCCATATAAGAGCACGACGATCTTTGTCGTGGTGAGTTTTGTCAACGTCTAGTAGTTTGTTTACGATTTTTTCCCGCAAATTTTGTTTGTATTTAATAATTTTTCCCGAGACCAGTGTAAGTTGTCTAGCCACCATCACGCTTTTATCGTCAAGGAGATCGAAGTATTTGTCAAAAATCTTCTCAAACTTCATCTCCGTATCTACCTTCGTAAGATCTGCTATTGCGTTCAATCCTATGGCCCTATGAAAGGCGTTATCGCTTTTAGTTAAATCAACAAAGTAGTCAAATTTAGGGTAAATCCTTTCTGGAATTTCTTCACCTAAAGTTTGCATGGCTATCGCGTTGGGATATCTGATGGCCTCTTTTTTAGCAGTTAGCGCATCGTACACTTCAGAGAGATTTTTCTCCCCCTTTAGCACATCCTCAACGATCTTTTTTGCGATAGGAACGGCTTCTTTCTTGGTGCTCATAAATATATAAGAATCGTTAAATTATTTAAAATTCTACGAGTAAGGTGAATTATCAATTAAAGTTGTTTTTTTTAAAGTATTAATAGTATCCATGTTAAACATATAGTAGAAATATTCGAGTTTTAAATGAAGGAAACACAAAACCAAAGTGAATCTAAAAATGGGAGAAAAAATAAAAGAAGCGTGGACCGGTCCGGGAAGAAAGGACGGAAAAATAACCGTGCTAAAACCTAAAGACGACGCGTTACATATCGACATCAATAAACGAGGTAGCGCTGAGTGGTGGTATTTTGACGCTCGTCTTGACAACGGATACACTGTAGTCGCGTTCTTTCGAGCAAGACACGAGCGAACCGGGAAAACGGGAGTAGAAATTACGGTTTATAGGCCCAATGGAGAAAAAACTCTAAATGTCTACGATTACGCTCGTTCCGATTTTTCGATTTCCCCCGATAAGGCGGATGTGCGAATTGGTAAAAATTACATTAAAGCCGATTGCTCAAACGAAAAATTATGGAAATACGAGATCTTTTTAGACGAGGGAGAGTACGGGATGCATTTAAAATACACCGGGACAGTCCATGCGTGGATGCCTGGGAGCGGATATACGGAGTTTGAAAATAAAGGTCATTTTGGATGGTGCGTCGCGCTCCCTCGAGCCGATGTAGAAGGCACTATTAAAGTGAACAACGAGACCATTCCCGCGAAAGGAATTGGGTATCACGATCATAATTGGCTTAATTTTAATTTTGCTAGATATCTTGATTTTTGGTACTGGGGGAGAATTTTCTCCGAGAATTTTACAATGCTCTTCGTATATATAAAATGCAATAAACAAATGGATAACCACGAAATAAAAGTTCTGATGCTCGCTAAAGGCGAGAAAGTCTACCTAAGCACGGGAGAATGCGACCTAATACAAGAGAATTTTGAATACAACGAAAATGCTGGGAATAGCTATCCCAAGTCGTTAAAATTCGTACTGCCCGACCAACAAGAAATTACCCTAAATGTTCAAGAAATAATTGACGCTGATAGTTTGCTGGATGACTTTAATCCAATATTGCGCTTTCTTGCGAAATACCTTTTGAGATTAACTCCAGGATATTTTAGGTTAAATTCAAAATTCAACTTAAATCTTACTTACGAAGGTAAGAAGTACGAAGAAGACGGGACTACGCTTCACGAGATGGTTATTGTGAAATAATAATAAATATTATATTATTTCAAGATAATTTAAAATTATGATTTCTTGGATATTGGGTGGAATTTTAGTTATCTGGTGTCTTGTTAAAAGATTTGGCGAAGATGGAAAAGTCGAGGGAGAACCCTTTGGAATGCCTATTGGAACTGTGAGGGCATTAATAACCATTTTAATCGTAGCTTTTCCTTTTAGTTATTTAATTATTGTTGAGGAAATCCCTTCTCTAATCACCAACGCAATCTTTATTTTAGTCGCTTTTTACTTTCAAGCGAGAAAAGGCGGCGCAGAGAAATTGAAGCGCATAGTTAAGGAAGTGAAAAATCCCGAACTTTTTGAAATAGAAGAAAAGAGGAGAAAATATCCAGTTTACTTGCCCAAATATTCCGTTCGGATTATATTAATATCTATGCTTGCTTTAATTTTAATTATAAACTCCTTTGGTCCCCAAATATCTTTTGTGGCAACAGACACATTACTTGATCTCTTTTTAATAATTAGCCTTTTCGTAATTGGTGCGTTATTTGGAGCAATCGGAGATTATATTGAGCGAAAAAATATTAAAGAACAGATAAGTGAAATGGAAAATTACCAATCTATTTCTAAGTATGAGATTATTGAAAAATTAGCGCAACAAAAACCTAGCTGGTGGAAACAAAAAGGGAGAAGTTTTCTCTCTTTAGCGGTTTTAACAGCTGTGATTACATCACTAATCTGCTATACGATAGAATGGGATTATATGTTGTTAACATTGCCTTTTTACGAATTTTCCTTGAGAGAGACTTTATTGCTACTCATAAATGTTTATTACGGCTACAGAGACTAAGAAAAAAAATTGAATTGTTAAAATTAGTCATTTATTCTCTCTCAAGGCAACTCCAATTGCTCGACTGACTCGCAATACTTCAAAAACTTTCCCTTTTTCCACTATTATCTCTTCTCGGCTAATTCCATGGGTAAAATCGCCTTTACCTCGAGAAGTTCTTACGATACTCTGATTATCACCAGTGATGAGCATATCAGCGTCACTTTTCTCTCCAGCTATCACTTTTCCTATTCCATCTTTAATTTCTAAATAAAAAGGTTGGTCTTCACCATCCAATTTAAATTGAATGCTGTACAACCAATTCTCAGACTCAAAAACTGCCTTTGCCTTTGGAGTATTGTTTATAAGCTCAATAACCTTCTCAAGTTCTCTTCTTGCTTCGCTCATTACGATCCTCCCTCGTATTCTGGTTTTTTTATCCAAATTTCGTATTCATCTTCG
>JAHQWX010000450.1 GCA_029856375.1 Promethearchaeia archaeon
CGGCAGGGTATAAGAGCGATAATTTTTGAAGGTGCGTCCAACGATCTAAAAATTCTTCTCGTAAAGGATGGAGAAGCGAAGTTAGAACCCGCAAGCTTTTTAAAAGGTAAAGGAACCTACGAAACAGTCGAAATATTGAAGGAAAAATACGGAAATAAAATAGGGATTTACTCAATAGGTCCGGCGGGGGAGATGAAAATGAAAGCTGCAACTGTGGCATCCTTAGATTTACAAGGATATCCTAGCCGCCACGCCGCGAGGGGTGGATTGGGCGCGATTTTAGGGACGAAGGGAATAAAAGCCGTTGTAATTTTTCCCACTGAGAAAAACCAAGTTGAAATTTTAAACCCTGAATCGTTCAGAGAACACGCGACTCCATTTTCGAAATATCTCGCCGAATCGCGCGTACAGTTTTCAACTTATGGTACGGCTATGACGGTTGACATAGTAAACGAATTGAACGGACTTCCAACTAAAAACTACCGAATTGGTCGTTTTGACGCGGCGAAAAACATTTCTGGTCAAAAATTAGTTGAGCTCATTCAAGAAAGAGGGGGTAAGAATAGACTCGCCTGCTCGCCTACCTGCACGATAAGGTGTTCGAATTTATTCGTTGATAAGGACGGCAATCATGTTACGTCTAGTTTAGAGTACGAGACTATCGCAATGAACGGCTCGAATCTGATGATTGGAGATTTAGACGAGATAGCGCAAATCGACCATTTGTGTGACGATGTCGGAATCGATACGATTGAGTTTGGTGTAACGATGGGAGTTGCCATGGACTCCGGAAAAATAGAGTGGGGCGACGCGAATGCGGTTAAAGAAATCTTGGGTAAAGAAATTAGAAACGGAACTGAAAAGGGTGTTATTTACGGAAACGGCGTGGTACACGCGGCAAATGCAATCGGCGCGACGCGAGTTCCTCATGTGAAAGGCCAAGCGCTTTCCGCGTACGATCCAAGGGTGTTTAAAGCGATGGCTGTTACATTTGCTACATCCCCCATGGGCGCAGATCACACGGCAGGGGCTGCAATTTATGGGAGGAAGGCATATAGCGACAAGGATTACGGTGAAGTAGACGAATCGCGAATGAAGATAGACCTCTCTACCGAATTACAGATTTTTACGGCTGTTATGGACTCCATAGGTTGCTGCTATTTCATTGGACCGAGTTGGCGGAACATGGGGTACATCGCAAATTTGTTAAACGCGATGCACGGTTGGAATTTGAGCGCTGAGGATGTTATGAATTGGGGAAAGGAGATAATTAATATGGAGATTGAGTTTAATAAAAAAGCAGGTTTAAAAGAAGATACGAACGACTTGCCGGATTTTTTCAGAACGGAACCCTTGGAACCTACGGGCTCGAAATTCGATATAAGTAAGGAAGAGTTAGCGTCCGCGTGGAAAAACCTATAATATAGCAATTTTAAATATATTTTACTGATCCTTTTTTAAATTTTTAAATAAAAAGCTTGTTATAACTGTAGATCTATAAACTTTCTCTCAATTTTATTTTTATAAAAAGAAATATTTAAGATTTTGAAAGGTATCGATAACAAATGGAACATAATTCAAAAAAAAGTGTAGAAGGCTTAGGTCAAGGAATCCAGCCAACGAGGAAACGAATCTGGTTATTTATTCTATTTTTACTAATTGGGCTATTAATTCAACCCTTTCCAATTATATATTTAGAAGGATTATTCAGAATAATATACCTCATAATCCTTCCCCTCTTATTACTTCTCGCGGTGCTGATAGTACATAGGACCGAAAAATTAAAAAAATATTCTCTAATTTTCTTCGCCTTTTTTGTATCCTCTTTAGGATTTTCCCTCCAATATACCTGGGGGGGATATGGCTCAACAATTGAAATTACCGTTTATTATAAACTTTTAAACACCAGTTTAGTGGTCATCCCTATTATCTTGGCAACCAGGATAACTGGCAATAATATGGCCTCGATTTATCTGAAGAAAGGAGATCTTCGGAAAGGGCTCATTATTGGGTTTACTACTTTTCTCGCCTTCCTTTTAACATCCGTACCGGTTGCGATATACCTTTTCGGGGGGGATGCCTCAAAATTGACACCAGAAAATCTAGTCTCATGGGTACCTTGGTTATTAGTTTTTATCCTTTTAAATGGGCTGAAAGAGGAACTCTGGTTCAGGGGGCTTTTCTTGAAAAAATTTGAAATTTTCCTTGGGACTAATCCATCTAATTTCTTGCAAGCGATAATTTTTTCACTTGCTCATCTGAGTCCAATTTTCACCATATCTACCTTTATTAATCTAACTTTGACATTTTTCCTCGGGTTAGCATTCGGAGATACAATGCAGAAAACGGATAGCTTACTGGGATCCTTTCTATTTCACGCGGGAGCAGATATACCTTGGATGCTGGCAGTATTCTCCTTTCTGTAAAAGGAAATGAAATAACTAAAAAAAAT
>JAHQWX010000451.1 GCA_029856375.1 Promethearchaeia archaeon
CATTTATTTCTAAAATTGAGACAATTTGATAATCATTTGTCAGGAAATAGCTTGCCTTAGGATTTAAGTCTGAATAGAACAAATTTCCAATTATATGAATTATGTCGTAAGTTCCAGAAATAATGTTATTTAAAATATTATCACGCGTTAAATTTTCTTGAATGCTATACATTAGCTGCTCGATATTTGGACAATTATTAAAGTAATTTAATGCAAAGTTTAATTCATTTACTCCTTCCTGAAAAGGATACATTAAAACATTCTTCCCTTGTTCATCGTCCCATTTAGTGGGCATCATTAAATTCAAAGCTCCAATAATCAATGCTTTATATTTCTTTTCGTGGGTTTGAGAACCATATTCTTCTATCGCTTGACTAGTGAGATCTTTTAAGGAGGGACCTCCAATAGAATACCCAATTGAATATGTATTGGAGATAAAGTTTTTTCCATCGTGAACTAAATCAAAAGGGATAGTCATCTCATCTAATACTAAGAATAGATTTAAAATCTTATCCGTCGATTCAGTTTGAAATTTCATTAAAAGGTTTCGAATTTTTTTAGGGAGACACATGAACATTATCCTACCAAACTCGATCAAACCAAGATTTTCTACGAAATGGGAATTGAAGAAAATATTATGATAAAGCTCCATTAAATGAAAATCGTTCCATCTCTCGTCAATAATTGAATCAAAAAAACCCATTAAATCCTCAGACCGACCATACATACTTATTTGTCCGCTTTTATGAATTCGAATGAAATATTCTTTCACTTTCAGATTCGGAATATCGTTAAATATACTAGGTAAGGTCTCGTCTGTCTGATCAAAAAGATATATGTTGCTTCTCTCCTGTTCGCATTGACCTTTTAACTCGGTCAAATTAGTCATGAGCGGTTGGATTTTCTCTGGTAGAAATTTAATTAGCGATTCGCTTAATTTTAAATCGCTTTCTTCGAAAAAAGCACGGAAAAACAGCATATTCCAAAATTCTTGCTTTTCAAGGGAAAAAAAGCCACTCTTTAATTTCCATAGCAAATTATGGGAGTAAAAATAATGGAGAATCTGCTTTGGATTTGCAGGAATGATTATACTTTTTTGAAACCGGTCTATTGCCATTAATAGGTATTTCTTATCCTCAAGCTCAACTAACCATTTACACGCTTCTGCCCATAATTCAATCAGCGGAAAGTTATATTCCAAATCAATAGCGCTTCCAAAATAAGATTCTAAAATGTCATAAATCTTGAAAGCAATTTCGAACCGACCTCGCCGGATAAGAAAATAAGTATAACCACGGATGTATTCCACTGCTCCGTTATAAGTCTTATACTTGACAAATTTTAAAAAAACATTTTCGATAATGGTTAAAACCCAACTAGTCTCTCCAATATCGTTTAAATACATAATTAAACCCTCTAAATCTGATAAAATTTCATCAAAATTCGACTCATCAATACTTATTCTAGATATTTTGCTAAATTCGCTTTTTAATTCAGGAGGGGCCCGACTCACTAATATCTTATTTACATCTCCCACAAATTCTTTAGTTTGTTCTGATACTCCGTATCTGCTAGCCACATTTTCTAAAATGATGTACAATAACAAATGTCGTTTGTTAGGTTCTACTTTTTTTAAAGATTTTGCCAAATATTCCATTGAGTGATAATAATATGGGGAAGGTTCAAGAGACTTCTTAAGAAAAATAATCATTAACTGAGTTTGAAGTAATTCCTGATTATTGTCATTTTCCTGCATAATTACAGAAAGGGAATTCATGAATTTTACAACTCCTTTAATGGAGATGTTTGGTTGATTAATAAACGATAAAACGAGTTCGTTGCCATACCGCATTAATTCAACATAATTATCCTGTTGCGAGAGTAAATTAAAGAATCGATTATAGGCGTCAATATATTTGATAATATCAACAGCTTTGCCTTCTTCTTTAACTTGCGTTAAGGAACTTATGTAATCTCGCCAAGAGTTGTTTATAAGAGAATACAGCTGATTTCTTTTTTGAATCTCTATCCAATCTGCCTTTTGAATCTCAAAATGCAAATTAGTGAATACCTTATCGGCCCACTTATGATTACCGAATTTTAACAATTCTCTTCCTTGGATAACTTTATTCTCAAAAAGTTTTAATAATCTTTCTCGTGATTCTGTTTGCGCGCTCATTTTTTATTCCTCATCTCTGGTATTTTCTTGGTCGTCCTGAGAGACCTCTACTTTATTTTGTACGTTTGGATTTTGAATCCAACCTTTAGTTAATAATCCTTGCATATATAAAATTGAAGCTCCAACCCAGCCCATGTGTTCCCTTCCCGCTGGAGATATTATTTTTATGTTCCCCTTTAATTTTTTTGAAAACCACTTTCCGATTTCAATTTGTAGTCGCTTTCCAAGATCTTGAATTAAACTAGTCCCTCCCGATATCACGATATTTT
>JAHQWX010000452.1 GCA_029856375.1 Promethearchaeia archaeon
TCTATATTATAAATATACTCCGAATTCTCATCTGAATCTATAATATATTTTGAGGGCATGACTAGCTTTTCGCAATTGTTCTTTATAAAAATGCTTATGCTAAAGCCTAACTTAGTATAATAAAAATTTTAATAAAATTTAGAATTACATTTACTGAACTATTATATAAATAATTTCTTAAGCAAAATTAATAAGAGCGAAAAAAGATGCATATAGATTATGATGCTATGCCAGAAGCGTTACCTGAAGGCGTAGATAGCGAAAATTACATAATTGGCACATATATACTTAATGTTCCAAAGAAGTACCCAATAAAAGATATTGCTCAAATGTTAGCTGTCGAACAATCAACGGGTACTTGGATACCTGTTCCAGAAGAAACTCCCGAACAACGAAAAAAACATGTCGCGAAAGTGATAGCGGTACATGAATTTCCTAATTACGAATACGGGATACCAAAAAAGAAACCCCACCCGTTGGAAGAAAGTTTAAGGACATTTTTCATTCAAATTGCGTTTCCGCTAAATTTTACCTCTCAAATTCCAATGATGTTCACCACAGTTTTTGGGAACATTTCAATGGCTGGACCAATTAAGTGGATCGATGTAAGGTTTCCCAAAAAATGGATGGAAGGTTTTAAAGGTCCTAAGTTTGGTGTCGAGGGCATTAGAAAGGTTTTAGGGGTTCCTGAAAGGCCCTTAGTCAATAATATGATTAAACCATGCGTGTATTCACCTGCGGATGTTGGAGCTAAGCTAGCTTACGAAGTAGCTGCTGGAGGAATCGACATTATAAAAGACGACGAGTTGTTGGCACACGCGCCTTACAATACTTTGGAAGATAGATTATCTAAGTTCATGGAAGCAATTGATAGGGGAAACGAAGAGACGGGGGAAAAAACGCTTTATACGATTAACATATCAGATAAGACACCAGACATCTTCGAACATGCTGATAAAATGATAGAAATGGGAGCAAACGCTTTAATGATTAATTACTTAACTTGTGGTTATTCAGTAGCGCGCCAGATTGCGGAAGATCCCTCGATTAAGGTACCCATTTTGGGGCACATGGATTTTGCAGGAGCATTTTACGAATCGCCATTTTCAGGAGTTTCCTCGCACTTAGTATTAGGAAAACTAGCGAGAATGATTGGAATGGACATGGTAATTTACCCTCACTACGAAGGAAAGGGACCTGTATTAAAAGAAAAGTTTTTGGAGGTGTCAAAAACTCTTACTTATCCTTTCTATCACTTAAAACCAACTTTTCCTATGCCTTCTGGTGGTATCACCACTTCGAATATTGATAGTATCGTTCGAGATTTAGGTAAAGATGTTATCATTGCCACGGGAGGGGGCATTCACGCTCATCCCGATGGTCCTAGAGCAGGTACGAGAGCGTTTCGACAAGCGATTGACGCTGTAATGCAAGGTGTCCCGGTAAAGCAATATGGGAAAGACCACAGAGAACTAGGCATATCGTTAGGATACAAAGCAGAAACTCCAAAAATCTAAAACTTTTTTTCTTTTTTTTTACCAAAATTCTTAATTGTATAATTATTAATACAATTATGGTTATGACAACAGATGACCATCGAACTGATGGTTTAGACCTTTTTTTCAATCCTAAATCAGTCGCTATTATTGGTGCTTCTGAAACAGTTAGGTTTGGATACGCTACGACAAAATATTTGTTGAATTCGAAGTTTAAGACTTTTCCAGTTAATTTAAATAAAAAAACCGTTTTCGATCATAAAACTTATAAAAATGTTAACGATATTCCTGAACCAATAGAACTTGCAATAATTTTAGTTGGAAACGAATATGTCCTTCAAGTCATAAAGGATTGCATCAAGAAGGGTGTAAAAGGGATAATCCTCGAGACAGCGGGATTTGCTGAAACCGGAATAAAACGATTTGTTGATTATCAACAGGAAATTAAAGAAATTGCCAAAAAAGCTAATGTGCGAATTATTGGCCCAAATTGTATAGGTGTTAGTGATTTTTATACCGAATTCACTAGCGGCGATGTAGATTTTACAAAAATGAGGAAAGGTAATATTTCTGTTATCGCGCAATCTGGAGTCTTGGGGAATATTTTCATTGATTGGGCAAGTGCTGGGCAGAATATGGGAATCTCTAAAGCAATAACATTAGGTAATAAAATAGATGTTAACGAAATTGATATGTTACAATATCTTGATAAAGATCCTACGACAAAAGTTATTACTTTATATTTAGAAGGCGTAAATGAAGGTGCGGAATTCATTAAAACATTAAAAAATATGACAAAACCAATTATTGTTTTAAAAAATGGTCGAACTGATTGGGGATTAAAAGCAATTCAGAGCCACACTGGATCATTAGCAGGAAATGATAAAATATTTGATGCAGTGGTGAATCAACATCCTTGTATATTTAGAGTTAATAATTTTTAC
>JAHQWX010000453.1 GCA_029856375.1 Promethearchaeia archaeon
TGTGGTTGTGGTGGACTCGGTGCTGGTGTCGGTTGCGGCTGAGCTGGCGTTGATACAGGTGTGGGCTGAGTCTCTGGTACTGTTGGTGTTGGTCGCGGTGGTGGTGGAGTCGGCATTGTTTTTGGTGGTGGGGGAACAGATGGTTGTGGTTGCGGAGCAATCGGTTGTGGTTTTTGCGGAGACAACGAGATATCTATCTTAGGAGGTGCCGTAACAACTTGTGAAGGCTTCTCAATTGGCTTAGCGGAAGGTTCTACTTCAATGGTAGTTCCTATAGCGGATTTAACTCGGACGCCTAATTCAACTCCCATAAATTCAACTTTATCGCAAACATCTTTAGAAAACTTGCCAGCAAAATCGAGGATTGCGTCAGAACCCTCAATAATTGCTGTAGTTGTTTTATTTTTCTCTAGATTTACCACTTCTATTGTATCGCCATTTTTAACGCCTAACTTAGCTAGATGTTCAGAAGCAATAATCACTTTATTCGTAGTATCTTCGAGTACCTCGACAAATAACATAATTGGCGCGTCAGACATAGTTAGACTTCAAAGTGTTTTAAATACGAATATATTTTTGTGAAAATAACAAATTTCTGTGCTTTTATATGATAGAATAATATTTATAATTTGGTTATAATTATATAAAAAAATTTGAAATTTTCCATTCTATAGAAAAAAAGGGCAATCTAAAAACAATTATTTTCGTGGATACCTTTTCCCGATTTCTTGAGCGTAATATCGAAAAACCGAAACTACTTTTCCCAAGTCTTTTGTAGCGCGAGAAGCACCCATTAGAAAAAACCTTCCCGCATTCGACAAAATTATAAATGCATTATCTCCACGCAGGATTACTTCAAGAAGGTTCTTATAATCTAATGTCCGAATAGCATCCTCACCACTCTGCATTACAACCGCACTCATTGATGAAAATAAATCGGGATTGATATCGTAATCGGGAATGCACGAGAAGGCAAGTCGCAATCCTTCACGGGTAACTAGTGCTAACGCCTCTAAATCGGTATGTTCTGTGATATTTCCTAAAAATGCAGATAAATTTTGGGCTTCTTGAGGTGATAAATCGCTCATTTTATTAACATTACCCCTTAACGTAAATATTTTTGTGAAAAATTTTAATTTTTTAAGTATTTATTACAATTCTAAATATTTATTTATTAGCAATTTAGCAATAAAATTCTACGAATATTTTAGTAAGGTGGTTTTGAGATACTAATAGACTTTTTTTAAAATAGTAAATAGTAAATTCAGAGTCGCATGTCCAACTTTTTTAGCGATTCTCTTTCAAGGTATCTACTCATTTCGTACAGTGGGATTTAAATCACGAAGTCAACTCGAAGCACTATTTTGTTATTCTTCGAATTCGTTATTAGTATTTCTTATTTTCTTCGCCAATCGGGTTTTTTATGTTCGTAATATTCGTGTAATAAAATTCTCTTCCATAAGGGTGGTTTCTCCAGATTTGCACCACATTTCTCGCAAATCTTCGCGTCTTTACTAATTTCGGCTCCGCATACGCCACAATATTTGAACGGACTTTTCCGTTTCTTGTAAGAATTGTAAATTGTTATTAATAAAGCGATTGATACGCAAATCCATCCAAAAATATCTCCACATGCGGTATAAAACGTTCTCTCATCAGTAAAAGCGATGTTTCCGACCACGATTTCTGGTTCGGGAGCGATGTCAGTAATTATTCTTCCGTAAGGATCGATAATGATAGAAGAATGATAATCGCCAATAACCTCAACTGCAAACATTCTGTGCTCAACTGCTCTATAAATTGCACTCGTCCCTAGCGCCCAAGAAAAGGCATACACATTAGGACCACCCGTTGGAACTATTAAAAATTGAGCGCCATCTCTTACCCGTTCTCTTGTAGGAAAGCTTGATCCAGACTCCATGCAATCAACGACTCCAAATGATCCGATGTTGGTATCTAAGCTATATACGATTGGGAAAAAGAATCCTACGATATCTCCAGTCATAAGATAGGTGAACATCGTACCAAAATGATTGCCAAAATTATCGAGATAAAAGTCTGAATCAGGAGTCACCACGCCATAAATACCTTCTGCGGATCCTATTTTCATACCTAAAATGTACACATTATTTTCATGGCTGAAATCTACGAACGCTTGCTCCAGTTGAAGTCCGTCAATTATAAGACCAGGTAAAACAATTACATATGGATTATAAACCAACGCGTTTTGGCATAGCGTAATGTAATCTGCAGTGATATCATCGCTTTTGGGGGGAGATTGTAGAACGGCGATGGTAATGTCTCCCTCTACTTCGCTTGGAACGCTAACTAAGCTATATATTGGCATTAGTGGAGTTAAGCAGATAATAATTAATGCTGGTTTTGAAACTCGCTTTATCTCCCTGTGGTGAATTATTAAATATGCAACTGAACAGTTA
>JAHQWX010000454.1 GCA_029856375.1 Promethearchaeia archaeon
AAATAGTAATAAATAATCTAAAAGAGCGAATACATAAAGCAAAGAATTTTTATACTAAGGAAAACTTTGGCAGATGCAAACTAGAGTGCCAAAAAATAATAGAGGATCTTTTAATTCAAATCGCGCATCGATTAAATTATAAATTCTCTTCTATCTCAGAATTTCTTTCTGATATCGAAAATGATAACTTAGTAGAAAAGTTCTCAATCCACACAGATTTAAAAAAAGTATCGGAAATTATAAAACATACCGATATAAATAGAAGTGTTCCAAAGGAAGATGCAAAATTACTCTTAAAATACACAATAAAAATTTTTCTGAAATTAAATGAATCGAAAAAAATAATTAAATTGAAACAGAATAAATATTCCGATGCCTATTTGCATTATCTAAAAAAAGTTGAGGGGAATTACTCTGATTTTCGAATAAAAAAGGATATCAAGGAAGTTCAAATCTCTATTGACGAGGAGGACTTTTTTACTTTAAAAAAATATATAGATGAATTACTTAACTTAGAAGTTAAGCGCCTAAGTTAATAGAGAATTGATTCTAACATTGTATTTGTTTATTGTAGCAGTTTGCATTTTTTCTCATTAACAGACTTTAAATTATTTTGTAGTTTAAATTAAAAATAAATGAATTGAAATTTTTTCGAATGTAATTTGAGATTTATTGATAGGTGGAAGATTTGCTGATTGGAGTGGTAGGGAAACTAATTTAGGAAAATATAGAAAACTTCTTTAAATTAGCCCTAAACCATCCTCCGGTAAAAGTACATTTTTAAATGCTGCTTGTTTAACGCAAGCTAAAGTCGGAGATTATCCCTTTACAACGATAGAACCAAATAAGGGAATTGGATATGTTAAAAAACAATGTATATGCGAAAGCTTAGTGGTGAGTGATAATCCTAAGAACTCTCAATGTATAAAGGGATTTAGGTTTATTCCAATAAAGTTGTTAGATGTCGCTGGTTTAGTACCGGGAGCTCACGAAGGTAAAGGTCTAGGTAATAAATTTTTAAGTGAATTAGTTAGAGCTGATGTATTATTACATATTATTGATATAACAGGCTCCTTGGATAAGAATGGCAATAAAGTAGAACCAGGAAGCCAAGATCCTTACGAGGATGTCATTTTTTTAGAGAATGAAATTAATTTGTGGTTTAAAGGAATTATCGAAAGAGAAGATTGGACAAAATTTACAAAAACAATAAAAAAAGGAAAAGGTGAAATTATTGATGCGTTATATCAAAGATTATCAGGATTATCGGTTAAAAAAGAACATATAGAGCACGCTATTAAACTATCCAAATTAACTGAAAAACACATTCTTGATTGGGACGACGAGGATATATTATTATTTTCAAAACATTTAAGAGAAATTTCAAAACCAATAATTATAGTTGCTAATAAAATCGATAAAGAAATAGGACTAGATTTGTATAAACAATTGAAGAGTCGATACGACAAAAAAATTATTGCGTGTAGTGCTTTGGCGGAATATTTTCTTCGGAAGTACAATGAAGAAGGGATAATTGAATACATACCTGGGGACTCAGATTTTAAAATCTTGCAAAAGGAGAAATTAAGTTCTAATGAAATAGAAACGCTAAAAAAAATCAAACTCAAGTTACTTAAAGACTTTGGGGGTACAGGGATTCAAGAAGTTCTTAATTACGCAGTTTTTACGATTTTAAGTCAAATTTCGGTTTATCCCGTCTCAAACTTAAATACCTTAGCAGATAAGGATGGAAATGTCCTTCCTGATGTATTTTTAATCCCACAAGGAACAAAGTTGCGCGACTTCATAGAAGAGAAAATCCATACAGATTTAGCTAAACACTTTATATATGGTATGGAAGCAAGAAACAAAATTAAATTAGGAGAAAATTATATTTTGAAAGATAACGATGTAATCAAAATTTTTTCTGCAAAATAGCTTCACATGTTATTCGGAACGAGAAGTTAATGCTACATAAATTAAAATTAAAATTAATAAGATAACTCCAAGAAGGTTTATTATAAATTTATATGTGTCTAAAGTGATTCCGGGTATTTGTGCCAGTATATTTAATATGCTCATCCCAAATTCTTTAATTTCTTTATATTTCTAATAAAAGATTTTATTAAAAACTTTCTTTTTTGTGTGAAGTTTAAATATTTCTGTTTAGATCCATGAAATATAAGATTATGATATCGTTTTAGTTAGAGTAACGATGAAAAATAAAGATATGTTAAACATCAGTATAAATTATGATAGAGTTTTTGAAGTTTTAGATCGCATCTTTACGATCGAACTTAAAAAAATTAAAATTATTATTGGAACTGAAGAGGGATTAATTTTTTTTACAAATATAGAACATGGAGAGAAATTAGTAGCTTCTTTTAAGAAAATTTTTGACATATTATATTCAGTGGGAC
>JAHQWX010000455.1 GCA_029856375.1 Promethearchaeia archaeon
CACGAGAATCGCGATCCAAACAAACCATGGCGTTTTACGAGCAACGACGATAGGTTCAATATGGTATTAGAACCATTAATTGGCGATCATAACAAATTGAATTTGGGATTATTTCTAACCGATTCCTCGGTTATTCATGGAATATACTCCGGAGATATTGTCTTAGATAACGGAAAAAAGATTCACATAGATGGATTATTAGGTCACGCAGAGGATATCTATTGGCGATGGTGAGAATGAAAAATTGGTATTCATTAAATGGGAATCCTTAAAAAATCCCGTTTATCAACGCGAAGTTTGGTCCGTTAAAGACGCGTGCATGGAATATTTTAATGGTAAATTCTATCTCTTCTTTTCTGCTTTTTATAAAGACCGTGGAAAAATTCGGTCGCATGTAGTAGAAGTTTCAACTCAGGACTGGATAAAATATTCTGAACCAATATTACACATTGATGGAACAGAAGATGGATGGACCGGTTTATGCTCTCCTAATATAAGTAAAATTGGAGAGAATTACATTTTGACGATTAATAGTTGGGGCGAAAAACACCCAAACGGGAGAACAAATAACCTTTTTTACACGACTTCTAGAGATCTCGAAAAATGGGATCATCCAAAACAAGTAGCGAAAAACCTCACTGAAAACGAAAGAGTGATTGATATTGCCTTCGCTCACGAAAATAACAAATATTATCTGATTTATAAGCAAAGAATTCGTGGAAAAGTGGGGTGGAAGGATTTTCCTCGTATTAGTACTGCAAAAAGTCTTGATGATGAATTTGAATTTATAGGCGATGGATTCGTAAAACTCTTTCGAAAAAACGGTAGGGAAAGCAAAAAGCCTCACGAAAATTACCAATTTTTGAAAATTGATGGGATTTGGTATCTATTAACTACTTCCTATCGACCTCACAGACCATACTTGTATCGAATGGCAGGGGATGGAAAGGGAAAAAACGATTCCGATTGGTTAATATGGGAAGAGGGCTACGAATTGCTAGTAAAAGAGGAAAATTTTAACACCTTTGATAGATCTAACGCTGGATTTTTAGCGGATTGGCGCGATTACGACGACTATTTTTATCTAATTTACGCGGGGACAACCGAAGATCTAAGCTTTGCTCGTCGAGGAAACAATAAGCTAGGTCTTTCGAAGTCTAAAGATTTAGTTAATTTTGAGTGCCCTTAGTTGTTTCGGTATCGATATCTACGAGCTCTATCACTCTATCTTCAATTCTGCGATATAGCGGTAGCGAGATTAAAACAAAAATCGCTGCGGTAACATATATAGACCAAATCCCGAACATATCAGCGAATAATCCCGCAAATATTGCACCCGGAGCTTTCCCCGCTGATTGCGTGATGTTCAAAATGCCCAGAAACTTCCCTCTGGCTTCTTCGTCCGCTAAATCTTGGGACCAAGTATCTTGCACTGCCTGAAGTCCCTCGAAAATGAAGAATATTAAGACAGTCCCAAGATAAAATGCAATGTAATCAACGACAATTAACGCGCATAGAATCATGCCAAGGATACCAAACGGTAGGAAAGTGAGAGTTACTTTTTTTCGTCCGTATTTATCGGAAACTCTTGCTAAAGTGGAATAACCTAAAAAAGTGCCAATACCCATCGCTACAGAAAAAAGCAATTTTTGAACCGGATCAAATCCAAATTCTTGTTTCAGATTAATTAAATAAGGGAAATAAGCGTTCTTTGCAATAATAAGAAATAGGAGAGCGATAAAAAACTTGTAGAATTCTTTATGACTGCGCAATTCCTCATAGTTAAATATGTTTTTTATGTCTTTATACCATTTTCTTTTTTCAGGCAAAGTTTCCATGGGTGGCTCCTCTAAAGTAAAAAAAATTACTACAGCGCACACAATTAATCCTATTGCAGTAATATAAAATACTAAAAGGTGGGCGCCTTCCGTGAGTTTATTATTTTCGTCCAAGGGTGCGACGATTTCAATAATTTGGGAAACTGCACCACCTAGAATACCGATAATGAATAAATTGCTGTTTAATTTCCCTCTATCTTTGATTTCTGATAAGTCGGGAACGAGCGAATGCCTTGAGCTCCACATCATATTACCAGTAATCCCCAAAATAACTCCGTCAATTATTAAACAGCCAATGTAGTTTTTTGTAATTCCGAATATGATAACAAAAACGGCGGATGAAAGCAATCCGATTATCAATACTGGCTTTCTTCGCCCGTACTTTGATCGGATATTGTCTGAAATGGCTCCAAAAACGATAAAAAAGACCGCACCTACTATACCACTTAACGCAATCATAATACCTACTTGAAATTCGCCTTCTCCAACGATATTGCTGACCCAAGAATTAAACCAATTGTTTTCGGTCTGAGAATAAATTGTGCCAACCGCAACTATTAAAGCCAATGAGAGAAAATT
>JAHQWX010000456.1 GCA_029856375.1 Promethearchaeia archaeon
AATGGAGAATGATGTAAATGGAAGAAGATAATGATAATTTAAATGTTAATCTGATGGATTTAACATTTGAACAATCAGACGCTTTGAAAGAGTTGGCTAATATTGGTTGTGGTAATGCCGTTACGGCTTTATCAAAAATGCTAAATAGAAAAATTCAGATGTCTCTAACATCATTGGTATTAAATCCTATTTGGAAAATTATGGAATTAATCGAAGGGAAAGAATTTGAAGTGTTTGGAATTTTTTCAAGTGTTAATGATAACCCCAACCTTGCGCTTCTACAAATTTATACCAAGGAATCTATTCTTAACATTATTAACGCTCTTTTCGAGGAAGAAGATAAAAGAATTGAAGATATTTCTGATCTAAGAGATTTAGACGATTTTACAATAAGTATTATTTCAGAAATTGGAAATATATTAGCAGGTCATTATATTAGTTCTATTGCAGAAATTATGCATACTAAATTAATGCCCGATGTTCCCGCTATGGCGTTTGACAATATAAATGCAATAATGGACCCAATCATTGCAAAATATTCAGAGTTAGTTAATTTTATTGTTTTAATCAACACAAATATTAAAATTGAAGAACTGAGTTTAGACGGGAAAATGTTTTTTATTCCTGATGTAGATACTTTAAAGAGTTTGTATGAGTCTTTAGAAATTGATTATAAATAATAAAAAAATAAGATTTTCACGATTGATTAAGGTTTAATAATAAATAAAAAATAAGTAATTGGATAGTATAAAAAATAGTAATAAGAATTCGGTTTAAGGAAAAAATGGTAGTTGTCGCTGATTTAAACGAGATGTTAAATAATTTATTATATGTGCTCCCCGATTTGTTAGCCGCACTTGTTATTGATTCACAAGGTTTAGTTATTGGTCAGCAATCGAGAGAAGAAATAGACGAAGCGACAATTGGAGCAGTTACAATTGCAGTTGAGCCCATGATAAAAAAAATTAAAGACTATACGGAGACTTTTTTTGGAAGTGGAATGTTAGATACGGACGATTACCGCCTATATTTTATGGAATTAAAGAGCACTCCGTGGGCTTTATTTGTTCTTGTAACTACTCATTTCTCAAATATAAACGAGATCATTTTTTATTCGTACATTACCGCGGAAAAAATATCACTTATACTTAATGAACGCGAGACTACACTGACCATTCCCAAGTTTAGCCTCGATGGTAAGATTGAGCTCGATACATCCGTATCTTCAATTGGCGTAAAAAATATTTTCATCAGAGTAATTATCCTCGGCAATACCGAAGTAGGAAAAACCGCTCTTTTAAACTCCTATATAAATGGAAATGTTTTAAAAGATTACAAACCGACCATAGGAGTTTCGTACGAAGTCATGGATATTGAAATATCAAAAAAGGTGAAACTAACTTTCTTGATTTTTGATATATCTGGCCATAAAAGTTACGCTAAAGCCCGAAGTCTAATCTATCCTTATACTGATACTGTGGTTGTTTTATTCGATTCCTCGAGAATTGAAACGCTTAATAACGCTAAACAATGGATTGAAGAATCCCGCCTTCACGTTGAAAGTGAAGAAATTCCATATTTTCTAATAGCGAATAAAATCGATTTAATATTTAATCGCGAAGCAATACGCCCTAAGGCAAAATCAATAGCCGAAAATTATAAATGCAATTATTACGAGACTTCTGCAATAACAGGAGAAGGCATTGATGAATTATTTACTCAATTACTTAACAATTTCGTAAATAAAATAAAAATAATTTAAAATGTATTAACTTAAAATATCAAAAAGGACAAAAAAAATATAGAGGCAAAAATGTCAGAAAAAATTAACAACGAGAACGAAGAAAAAACTGAAGAAATGATTCAGTACGAAAAGGAGACTGGAAAACGAGCGATTTGGCATGGAGTATTAACAGAAAGCTTTAAAAAATGGAAAAGCGGGGAAAAAATTTATATAAGAGATAAAGAGAGAATTGCGCTATATGTATCTGAAGATTTGAAGAAAAAAATGCAAGACTTTGTAAATAAAGATGAAAGTCTTTCAATCTCTAAATTGATAAGAGAATCTGTAAAATTTTATATTGGCTTTAAAGAAAAATCTCCTTCAATTCAAACCTTTTCTGAGTTGTCCCATGAATTAAAGGACCCTTTAACGATAATAAAGGGATTCATTCAAATTATATTAGATAAATATAAGAACGAATTAAGCGATGATGTTTTTCAAAGACTTAAAACCGTGTTTGAAAAAAGCCTCGTACTTGAAAATAAAATTGTTACCTTTTTAGATAAAAAAGAAGTCGATGTATCTGCATATGATATTTTGATCGTTGAAGATGATATCTCAACGTATCAACTCCTAGAAGATTATTTTGAGATCGAAGGACTATCGTGTAAAGGATTGACAACTGGGTCTAAAG
>JAHQWX010000026.1 GCA_029856375.1 Promethearchaeia archaeon
TGAAATCTCGGACGAAGAAATCGAAGCAATGGAAGAGGCTATAGAAATGGTAAACGATGAATTTGAAGAGGATCAACCAAGAAAGAAATCCTCTAAAAAGAAAATCGATTACGATATTTCTGATTTGCCCGGGGTGGGCGCAGCTACAACCAAAAAGCTTAAGGAAGCAGGATTACTAACTGTTCGAGCAATCGCGGTTACGCCAAAACAAGTAATTATGGACGAAGCGGGAATTGGGGATAAAACGGCTGAAAAGCTGATACGAGCGTCTCAAGAACTCTTAAATCTTAACTTTAAAACTGCAAGCGAAATATGGGAAGAGCGAAAAAACCTAAAAAAAATTTCAACTGGTAGTCCGAATTTAGATGAGATTTTAGGTGGAGGAATAGAAACTAAAGCGTTAACCGAATTTTATGGTGAATATAGAACGGGAAAAACCCAATTGATGCATCAATTGTGCGTAAATGTGCAATTACCCCAAGAAAAAGGAGGTCTTGAAGGAAGAGCGCTATATATCGATGCAGAAGGCACTTTTAGACCAGAAAGAATCATTCAAATGGCTGAAGCGTTAGATTTGGACTACAAAAAAATACTTCAAAACATAACTTTCGCACGAGCGTACAATTCAGATCACCAGATAATGCTTGTGAAAGATGCTTCCCACATTATAGAAGAACAAAATATAAAATTAATCGTTGTGGATTCGCTAATTGGGCACTTTCGAAGCGAATACATAGGAAGAGGGACATTAGCTGAGCGCCAACAATTGCTTAATTCTCATTTGCACGATTTAATCCGTTTAACTGAAATCTTCAGTGATTTGGCTATATTGGTGACTAATCAGGTTCAATCAAAACCCGATGTATTTTATGGAAATCCATTAAGGGCGACGGGTGGGAATATAATGGCTCACGGTTCAACCATACGAGTTTATCTTAGAAAAGGAAAAGAAGACCAGCGAGTAGCAAAAATTGTTGATGCACCTCATTTGGCAGAAGCTGAAGCTATATTCACCATTTCTGAAGATGGTATTAGAGATTAAATAAAATTAATATAATCTTAAAACATATCCTATTTTTATGCAAGAGTGGAATTCGTTTTCTCGCATCAATGCTGTTTTTAACCACGAAATTCCAGACCGCGTTCCTAAATACGAAGGTTCTATAGAGATTCCAGAAATTAGTCCGGGACCTAGCGGTCAAGACACCTGTTCGGGATTGTTATTCTTTACTCCAGAAATATTAAGAATGGTACGTAGATTTCCTTTTATTCTGAAAATCCTTAAAGGTCTTTTAAGACATCCTCAAATGCTTACGCCTATAATCAAGTATATTCCACGGAATGTAAGTAAAGTTCAACGAAAATTTAATTACGATTTGTTCTCCACTGTTCCGGGAGTTCCCATGGTCTTTACGGAAAAGATCTTCAAGGACTTCTATACCGAGGAAAAAAATAAAGTGATCAGAGGTCCTGGAGGCTTTCTCGTGTGGCGAACCAGTCCTGATGGAGCTCATACAAGAAATGGATTTATTAGATCTTCAAGCGAGTGGGATAAATATATGGAATTTGATTACGATCATCCTGGAAATTGGACTTTAACTTACGAAACTATTGAAGAGTGTAAGAAATTAGATATTGTACCTCAATTTGCAATTTTTGGAGCTGTTGCTTTCGAAGAGCTTTGCCAAATTTTTGGATTCCCAACATTTTTTCGATTATTAATTAAAGAAAAAGCCTTTGTCAAACGAATTGTAAAAGAGATGAATGATTTTGCAATAAATATTGCTGAAAAAACTCTCGAACGGGGTGGAAAATATTTCTACATAACAAATGATATTGGATTTAAAGGACGTAGTATTATTTCTCCTAAAATGTTCCGAGAATTTTTTAAATCCGGCTTAAAGAAATTTTGTAATAGAGTCTATAAATATGGCGGTAAAGTTATGATGCACTCTTGCGGGTATGTCTCAGAATTAATACCAGATTTTATTGAAGCTGGAATTGACGCATTACATCCCATCGAGAAACAAGCTGGAAACGACATCGTTGAAATTAAAAAGAAGTACGGTAAAAACCTCGTTTTAGTAGGTAATGTCCCAATTCATTTGCTTACTCATGGAACACCCGAAGAAAACTACGACTATGTAAAATTCCTCCTAAAAAATGT
Organism: Promethearchaeia archaeon; assembly: GCA_029856375.1. Lineage (GTDB taxonomy): Archaea > Asgardarchaeota > Lokiarchaeia > Sigyniarchaeales > SOKP01 > 6H3-1. The sequence goes on from JAHQWX010000026.1 coordinate 2,168, forward strand.
TTCAAAGGACGGAGGCCACATTATCTCCTCCTCGCATTCGGTTACAATGTGGTGTAAGTTAAAAAACTTTTTAGCCTATACTAAAGCCGTTGAAAATTTCGGGACCTATCCAATTAAAATATAATGTTCAATATATCTAATTATCATGAGCCAAACAAATGTTCGATTAACAATTGTATATGACGATTATAATGGAGTAAAACCCGGATTTACGAAATCCTTTGGATTTGCCGTTTTGATAGAAAAGAACAATAAAAATATTCTGTTCGATACTGGTACGAAAATTTATCCACTTACTGCAAATTTGGAAACTCTTGGAGTATCTCTAAGATCGCTGGATGCCGTAATACTTAGCCACAATCATTACGACCACACAGATGGATTACCTGAGATACTATCAAGAAATCCCGATATCCCTGTATATGTCCATCAATTCTGGGATAAGCCAGTACGTTCACAAGGGATTTATGTCCCTCAAAAAAATAGAGTGACGATTAATAGTGCAAGAGAAATTGAAGAAATTACTTCAGGTTTGTATATTACGGGAGCTCTCATCTCACCGGATTATGGTGGTATTTATGAGCAATCCGTGTATATAAAAGCACCTAATAGTTATATTCTATTATGCGGCTGTTGCCATCAAGGATTGAATGCGTGCTTAAACGAAAGACTACCATTGAACATCCCTCAAAACTCAAAATTAAACATTATGGGGGGATTACACGGCTCAAAATTTTCCAACGATGAGGCAGAGCATATTAACACATATGTCGAATCGATTATTCTATGCCATTGCACAAAAAACACGCAACTCTTCAAGAATCAATTCGGTGAAAAATGTCGAGCAGGTATTCTTGGAGAAATTTATTATTTTGAATAAGAAAATTATGCTTTAATGTACATTTGGCAATGGCATTGGCCCATTTCTTCCGCCTCATCCAAGCATTCTTTACAAGGACAGATGTTTTCGTCAATATGTTGTAGTTTACAAGGACAAAAAGGAGCACCTTCTTTGTCTATGAATTTATTCTCTCCTTTTAATAGTGTGTTGACCTTCTTCTCATCGTTTAGTTTAATCTTAAACTGTTTTATTATGAATAGTCTATTTACAATACGTCCATCCTTGAGCTCAATGTCGTAATCGAACTCCTTTTTTCCCTCGTCGAATGCTTTATTGTACGCATTTACAAAATCTTGACAATCTTCTATCGTCTTAACCATTTTCTCCACTTAAAATTTGGTTTTCTATTTTATATAAATAAGGGGATCTTTAAGAATTTTCAATATTCTTTAATTTTTTATATTCGTAGAAATGAAACCCAAAGAAGAAAAAATAAGGGAGCACTAAGTACCAAAACTCGACCGCAAGAAAAATATTCGCAATCATCATTAAAACAAATACGATTACTTCTACAGAAACAAATCCTTTACTTCCATAATATCTAAACACGAAAAAAGAATGTCCGACCTTGTAGTTTGAGAGAATTTCCTTGATATTTTTTTCTTCCTCGCGTGATATTAATAATCTTACTCCAATTGTTTTTCCAGTATAAAAGAGATTAATCCCCCAATCAAAAGTGTCAATTAAAATGTGAATTATAAGAACTGCACCACATATAACGATTAGAGGATATAAAAGTATTAGTCCTACTAACAACATCACACTACCTGGCCATATTGAATGGGTTATTAAATTCCTATGATTATTGTCTTTATCGTATTTTGAGAATACTATATCAAAATCAATAATAAAAGCGCAAAATATAATTAGTGAATATTCAATTAAATTAAGGTTTAAGAAGTAGTGGCTGATAGATGCAACAACCACGCCTATTGCATAATGTACATTTATGTGCATAAGATAGTCTCTTTCCTAATCTATATAGTTTTTATTGCTTATTCTCTCTAGAACCTTCTCTTTTGGTTGGAATCCTTTTGGTCCTTTGGACTCAACTAAGAACGATGCAGCGGCTGATGCATAATAGCCGGACTTCTTCACAGCATCCCAATCTTTAGACGAATTAATAAATTCGTATAGGAAAACTGACATATACGCGTCTCCTGCGCCTGTCTCGTCAACTACTCTATCTGATTTGAATGCAGGGATTTTTATTATGTCTTTTCCTCGCTTTGCAATAAGAGAGCCATTTGTCCCTAATGTAGTTATGATCATAGAATCATTTGTTGCCAAATTTTTAATAGATTCAATTGGATCACTAATTCCCGAGAGTGCATACATTTCCTCTTCAGATCCCTTCAAAATAAGCATCTCATCTAAGATATCGATCATATAGGCAACTTCTTGTTTAAATTCATCGTCAGACCTTAAGCGAATATGGCCATTATCGTCAATCTTACGAATAAATCCTTGAATATCGATTGCAATATAACAATCTTTTAAATTGTTTTTTAGAGATTTGATATATTCAATGTCAATTTCGTTGCACAAGGGGCATAAAATAATACCATCCAATTCTTGTAGCAAATAATCCGAAGGAAAATTATTAAAATCGAGATTGGGGCTTTTAGACACTAACCGCAAATCTCGACTGTGATTGTAATAATTGAGAACGAAATTTGTATTACTTGTATTAAAACGCGTAACTCCAGCTAAATTTATTTCTCTATTATGAATCTCTTCTAATAGTTTTTCGTTGAAATTTAAGCTCCCTAAACTTGATACAATTCCAATCCAGACATTATCGGTATAAATTTTTAAAGCTAAAGAACCGTAAGTAACTCCCCCTCCGAGAGTTTGTTTTCTCTCCTCCTCAAATCTTATAATATTATCTATGGCAAAATGACCACAAAAAACAATTTTTGTTTTTTTATTTGAAGAATAAAAATTTGGATCGTTCATATTTATAGTGTTAAGCTGGAAGCGATTAGAAATAATTATTTCTCTTGTTTTTTTAGATCCGCTATAATTTTATCTTTCTTCTTTATCTCAACCTTTAATTTGTTGATCTTATTCTGCAAATCTTCAAGCAATCCTGTTGGAACGGCTCCCCCACTGCTAGTTTGAGGAGCACTTGTTAATTGAGATTCGAGATCTTTAATAATAGTGTCCTTGTTCGTAAGTTTTTCCTCATAACTTTTTATTAACTCCGTTTCGGCAGATTTTTTACTAGATTCAAATTCATTTATTTTATTCAATAAGTCTTGCTTTTCTTGTTCAAGCTGCACAATTTTTTCGTGATCACCACCCCCTGCTGCTTTTGGTTGCGCGCTTTTTAACTGTTTATTTTCGGCAATTAAACTTTGAACCTTCTTTTTACTTTGATTCAATTTATCTTGCAAATCTTGGACTAAAAGGTTTATGCTCCCATGTGTTTGTAACTCATCTTCCGCTTTTTTGAATGCTACAATTTCTGATTCCTGACTTTTGATTTTTTCCATCAATTCCTTATTGATTGCAGCAATCTCCTCGATTTGATTATCTTTTTGTTTTATTTTTTCTTCTAATTCTTCTAAATCACCGACCTTTATTGCCACAGGAGCAGTGATCGCAGTTTTTAGGTCGTAAATCTCCTCATCCCTCTGCTTGATTACTTGTTGAGTCTCTAATAACGCCGCCTTGTTCTTTTCTAATTCTCTCTTTAACACATCGTTTTCCATCTGTAGCTTCATGGTAGCATTTTTCTTTTCTATGTCAAAAGCCGATACTTTTTCTTTTAAACCTTTAATTACTTTCTCTGCTTCGTTTAAAAGATCAATATTTTTCACAATCTTTTCTTTTAATTCTTCATTTTGTTTGGTTAATTCTGCAACCTCAGCTGTCTTTTGGGATATCTTCTCAATCAGCCCCCCAACAGCAGAAGGTTCGCCTGCTGCGGCTTTTTTCTTCCAAAGGCTTACAAAATCTTCCCCTTCTTTATCTCCCATTTTTCTTTTTCCACACGAGTTATAAGTATTATTTAGTCTTTCCTTTTAATAAAATTTAATCATAATCGTATAAGACTGATTTTTTCCTATTATAGAAATATCCAACCAATAAACCAACTATTCCCCCTCCTAAGTGGGCTATAGTGTTAATCCCTTCTCCCATTGATTGAATTAAAAAAAGACCCAAATAGACCAACCCAATGAGAAGTGCACTTTTATCATAAGAAATGTAGCTCATAATAGATGCACCAACCAATCCAAAAATACATCCTGAAGCACCCAAACTAATTACATCTATAGGTAAGAAAATCAAGCTGAAAATGTTTCCAACTAACCCAGATAAAAAATAAATTGCTGTGAACTCGATTTTTTTGTAGTTTGACTCAAGCGCAACACCAAAAAGAAAAAGAAATAGCATATTATTGAAAAGATGCATTGGATCTGCGTGAAAAAACATCGCTGTAAATAATCTCCAAATCTCTCCTTGAATTATGTTTTCATTAATCTGAGAAAAAAATATGATCCATTCGTCCCCGAGTCCAAGATTGAAGAGAAAGTATATGAGAATATTTACAGTCAATAAAATTATAGTAATTCTCGCGTTCTTTATCGATTTTTCGTCTAATACTAACATTTTTTTAAGATACTCTTCTAAAGCTTCAAGACTCCTGAAAAATAACCTACACAATAGCCCCCAATGTGGCCTGTTTTTTCGCTTGAAGTATAATATTTTAAAAATTTCCCTTCCTTAACACCTAGTTCTTTCCCTATTAAAATAAGCGTCGTTACTGTTTGACGACCACAAATAGATGCCCTGGGATACGGATTAATTGTTCTTTCTGGATTTAAGTTAGTAAATCCATCAATTAAATTCTGGTCGTTTTTCTTAAATGCTTCTAATTCGTTTTTTGAGTTAACCTCTTCGTGGGACATATCTGAAGAGGCGACAACGATTATATCTTTATTTAAGGATTTAATCGATTCGGCAATATCCTGAGAAATCGTTTTTAAAACATCTAAATTTGATTCCGAAACTTTCAATGGTAAAAGTTCGATTTCTTTATCACCCGCACAATATTTAATAAACGGTAGCTGGACTTCTATATTGTGCTCCCTTCCAAATGGAAAACCCATAAAAGCAGAATTATCTTCTTTAATAATTTTGCTTCTACTTAGAATTTTACTTGCTAATTCTGTATCAATTTGTAGATCTCCTAATGGAGTTTCCCACGCACCTTCTCTCATCAATGCTACTCCGCCATAACCTATATGATCTGTGCCTAAAACAATTACAGTATCTGGAATCTTTTCGCGAAACAATTCGGTATATGTAAAAGAAGCACACGCTCCAGAATAAATATAACCCGCATGTGGTGAAACTCCGCCAATAATCGTTCTTTTTTCAGCATTTTCACATTTAAAAGGCTTCCCAATTCCAAATGTTTGATCTAAAAATGACGATTCAATTATGTCCAATAAATCTGGCTTATAGCGAGGATAAAACGACCCTGCAACTGCCGCTCTTCTTTTCAATCCCATATTATATTCACGAAAAAAATAGATGATTATATAATTTATATAAATATAAAAACGATAGTTATCGTTTTAAAGATTATTTTATTTCATAAAGGAGCCAATCTTTTATAATTTGAACAATTTCATTATTTTAGAAAATTATTTAATGGCTGGTTGTTCTTAATTTGAATCTTACACCCAATGAAATAAAACTAAAAATAAATGAATTAGGAAAAGAACAAGCGTCAGAATTGTTAAAATCTATTTATAGTAGTTCAAACGATCATCAAGAGAGAATACAAGCCATTAAATTGTTAGCTGAATTTGGCGGTAATAAAAATTTTGAAATAATTGAGAACGCGCTATTAGGTGACGAAAATCCCTATGTAAGAATTTTAGCTGCAAATCTTATCGGAGAATATTTTGAAGACCAAGCGATAGAACCGTTAAAATGGGCTCTTAAGGACAAATCTTCATATGTCTTTAGGAATGCTTGCGAAGAATTAATAAAAAAATCACCGAAAACAATTATCGATATATTAATAAGCAATCTATCCAGTTATTCCCCCACTTTCCGTAATATTGCCGCTGAAATGTTAATACAGATCGGAGAACCAGCAATAAAACCATTAATTGCCGCCGCTACGAGTAAAAATCCTGATACAAGAAGACAAGCATTTAAAGCTCTCCAAAAAATGGACAATTTAGATCTTATAAAATCTTTTATAACCGAAATCATTCCAAAGAAAAAGAGACAAAACAGGGAGTTTTTGCTCTCTTTACTCCAAAAAATCGATAAATTAAAGAACGAATAGATTTCTTATATAATTCAAATATTAAAAAATTCTTACCAAAATGGATAAAGATAATTCAATTTCCTTAGATGATATTGACGAAAAAGAAATTCCAAAAATTATTCCCGCAAAATTAATAAATTCTCGAGTCGTCATTTTCAATCCTTTATACGGCTCCTATTTATATGCGAAAATGAATTTTTTTGGCAGTCCTTTGGGTATAAAAAAGCCACGAGCCGAATTTTATTCAAAACCCACCGAATTATCATTAATTGAAGCTTATTACTTATTACAACAAGGAAAAATTAGTATATTCGACGAAGAAAAAAACAAATTACTAAAACCTAAACACTTTTTCGAATATGCTAAAAATAAACATAGCATGTTCGAAGACAAGTATAAGATTTACAAGGATTTAAGAGAAAAAGGCTATGTAGTACGACCTGCATTAAAATTTGGAGCAGATTTTGCCGTATACAAGAAAGGTCCGGGCATAGATCATTCTCCTTTTATTGTCCAGGTACTTCCAAGCGACACAGCAATCTCAGCTATAGATATGGTAAGAGCTGGAAGATTAGCGACTTCAGTAAGGAAGAGATTTGTTATTGCTAATCCTCAAACAAAAAGCTATTATTTCTTAAAATGGTTTAAGCCTTAATTAAACGCTATACGCAACTACTCTAATAACATCAGCAATATCTTCAATTAAATCAGCCATTTGTTCTATCTTTAAAACAGCAGCCTTAATTTTAAGCATTGAAGTCACTTCGATATCTTTTGAATCATATAAAATATTCTCAAACTCTCGATATTGAGAATCAATATCGTGTTCTAATAAATGAACTTTCTTTGAAGTTTCAAAGGCCTTTTCGGCTGTATCTAATAAGCTTTTAGTTGCTACGGCTAATGCTTCTCCCATATCAATTGATGTCTTTAAAATTTCTACAATTCGTTTGTCTAGTTCTCTGGGGAGTTTATGCTCAATATATAGAATTCTATCTGTGAATTCGTTTATGTGATTTAAAATACCGTCGGTTTTTAATACGAGCCCTAATAATGTGCCTAGACCATGAGACTCTGCTTCAGCGAACGACTTTATTATCATCGATTTGATTATGTCTGCATCCTCTTCTAACTTTGCGATCTCTTTTCTTAATTCCTTAACCTTTTTCGAGCTCCCTTCCTTAGCCCAAGCACTATAGAATTTCAACATCTGTTTTAGGCTGTTATTTACAATTCGGAGATGATCCAAAAGAGTCTCAATTACTTGAATTTTTAATTGATTCATTATAACCAAATTATCAGCAATTAATTTATTTCTATATCATTCATATCAATAATTCCTAAAAAACTTTTTAAATTTTAAAGAATGGTTTTACTTTATGTCGTCTGAAGAAAAGGAAAAACATAAGACTAAGTGGAATATCAAAACTTTTTTGTATGTTGGGTTTTTTCTAGCGTTAGTTTTGGTTTCATTAGCGCTGTTATATTGGATATGGTTTGTTGATGATACATTTCTTTTTAGATTAGTGGTTGATTATTTTGTCAATCCAATTGCCGAATTAGAGATCTTAGGAATGCTGCTATATATAGGTATCATGGGAATTCAAGGATTATTAGTTCCAATTCCTTCTGAAATTGTCCTCTTAGCAAGTGGTATGATTTGGGGATTTTGGATGGGAGGTATTTTGGGGATAATCGGTTCGATGGCTGCGGGATTATTATGTTATTATATAAGTCGAAAAGGTGGAAGGCCATTAGCGGAAAAATTCGTTGGAGAGAAGGCGTTAACATTAGCAGATAACTTAATTGAGAAATATGGATGGGGTATCATTATCATTGCCAGACTATTACCCTTTGTGGCATTTGATCCAATAAGTTATGCGTCTGGATTAGTTAATTTGGATGCGAAAAAATATGCGATTGGAACTTTAATCGGTTCAATTTTTCGAGCGTTTTTTTATTCGTGGTTAGGAAGTATATTATTCGCAGATATAACATTTCCAGTTAATTGGGAAATATTTACATCAGAACAAATAGATGCGTATTCGTCAAGTTTTAATTTAATATTATTTATCATATTAGGCGTTCTAGTAGCAATTTTCGGCGCATATTATTTATTTTCTATATATTTAGAAAGAAAAGCAGGAATCGACGAACAAAAAATTGGTTCGAATTCTTCCCAAGAAGACGATAATGATAAAGAAAAATCAAGAGAAATTAACTCTCAAAATATGAGTTAAGATTTAATAGTACCAATTGAAAATATTAATATAGTTCTCTTATATTTTTTATATTCTTAGGATATTTTTTAAAAATGGATAAAAATAAGGAAAAGAAAGGACTAATCGCGCGTTGGAAACTATACGCGGAAATTTCTAAAATGGGAACCGTTGCCAGAAGATACTTCGTAATGAACTTTACGGATGGTCTTTTAACGACATTGGGTATAATAATCGGCTTTCTTGTAATCTTTTTAAGAGATCCTTCAAATTATCCTAACACGGATGTAATTATTCTCCCAGGCATTGCTACTGCAATTGCTATGGGTGTCTCGGGTATTATGGGGAGCCATCTTATCGAAGATGCAGAGAGGTCTCGTGTTTTAATCGAAATGGAAAAAGCAATGGTTAAATATCACGAAGATAGAAAAATAGAAAGTGAATCCCATTCAGATACCGAGGAAAGAACCGAGATTATGAAGCATATGATCGGTTTAAGTCCAAAAGCAAAGGAACATTTTATTAAAAAACAAACTAGCATTGAGAAGGAGAAAAAAGGCAAAAAAAGGGACAAGTCCCTCAACGAAAAGGCAGAGGCATTTGCAACATACTTTTTGGCTTTAGTTGACGGTCTGTCACCTTTTTTGGGAGCATTTATTGTTTTAATCCCATTTCTAGTTGCTTTATCCCTTTCACTAATTCAATTTATCATCGCGTTTATAATAATTTTTATT
>JAHQWX010000457.1 GCA_029856375.1 Promethearchaeia archaeon
AAAATATAAATTTAAGAAAAGAAGTCCAGAGAATGCTTAACGTTTCTCATCGTATTAAGATAGATATGATGCAAAACGCTTTACAATTGAATAAAAGAGAATTTGATAGAATGATTTTTGATTGGGCAGAGGAATTTGGATTTACGATCGATGGAGATTATTTAGTTCTTAACAATGGAAGCGTGGCTAATTTTATTGAAGCGTTAGAAAAGCCATTCTCGATTATGAAAAGAGAAGAACGAACTGATTATCTTTTTTAAAAAACGATTTTTCTTGATAAATTTTATTTAATCCATATACCGTTTAAACCATTCGATAGGAATCTCTTTTTTTACATTTTTCAAAAAGTCATGCATTATTAAGACGCCAAATTCGGATATTATTCCTTTAACATAATTTGTAGGTGTTATATCGAAATAATAATTATGAATTTTTAAATTGCGTTTTTCCTCTTTTACTTTATAGATCTCTTCCGGCGGTTTTCTCTCAATAACCAAATCATTACAAAAATGGCTTCTGAGATTATATTTAAAAGAATCTCCAACAACATATACCTTAATACCTCTCGATTTTGCTAAAAACGTGAGAGTTTTCGTACCCACTTTATTTATAATTGAACCATCTTTTAAAACGCTATCAGCACCAATTAATACCAAGTCAGATTGCTCGATAAAATCACTCATAGCGGCGTCTATAATTAAATTCGTGGGAAAGCGTTGAGATAATAACTTAGCTGTGCGGTGCCCCTCCAAGAGCGGTCTCGATTCTAAAACGAAAAATTCAAGGTCCAAATCCTTAATTTTATTTAAAATGTTAATTATCGTCGAACTGTAGGAGATTAACATGATTTTTAATGGTTTTTTCTTTTGTCCCCTTAAAAACGAGATAAAAACTTGTTCTAACTCTTTTTGTTTCTGTTCTCTTATTTCAAGGTATTTTTTCAATCGCTTACCAATTTGCTTTTTAGTAATAGTCGGTATATTAGAAATTAAAAAACCAATTAAATTGATCAAAGGGGCCATACTCGATCGAGTTTGAATTATCTCTTTCGATAACTTGTGGATTAATTCTTCTATGTTCCTATCTGGTTCTTCAATAAGCTCTAATTGGGCATTGATGATCTCGATGGCGTTAGAGACTAACTCGTTTGCGCCTGATTCATTATCCTCTTTTAGATCTCGAATTAAATTATGAATTTTTGGATCTATCACTTGAAATATCAACGAGCGAATGCAACCGACTTAAAAGAAGATAAGATTTGTTAAATAAAATACTTTTGTTGCAATTTTACATAACCGTTGTATTCTTTCAATTCCTCTGAAACGAGTTTAAAAATTACCTCGTAGATTTGCCTCATTAATTCCTCAGGATAAATATTCATATCCAACACCGAAATTGTGGTCAATTTTTCGCTTAAGATTTGAGCGTTTATCGACTGGTGATAGTTAAAGAAGTTCACGAGCGCTTCTTGACATTCCCTTTCAACGAGGTTTTTAAGCAATTTATACCCAATGTCGAGGGGATCCAGAAAGTACGGGTAATTCTTATCGTCGTAAATTTTTGTGAAGCTTAATTTCCGAACAATATCTGTTACGCAATACTCTAGGGATGATTCCTGAATTGGGTATAAATTGCAAAATTTGGACTTCTTTTGATGCAGAGGAAAGGCTAATGGATGGCGTTGAGCAATATATAAAGCACTTACAAAGTAGTTCATGAAATTCTGTGGAATCTTACCGAATTGAAGATATCGAAACACGATCGAGGTTGCGTAAACCGCGATTTTTCTTGGAATTCCGAGATCTTCTAGATATGACTGACCTTCCTTGATGATATCGATAATTATTCGTTCTTTAGTGTTTATTAATTCCAACAAGTGCCCATACACCCTTGTTAAAAAATATATTTCTAAATATTTTCTAGATATGATCTACATATCGCGCTCATCATATATAAATGCATCGGATCTGCATCACCTTTGATGCATATATTTATATATGAAAATTTTTTTTCTATTATTGTCGGTAAAAAATCGAATTATGTCGAAAAAATTTTTGATGATTAAATATGCCCGAAAAAAGACCTATTGAAGAATTGGACGAAATCCAAAAAACTACTCGAATTACTGCTACTTTAGGAATATTACAAGCAAAGATTGTAGAAGCTTTAGCTAATAAAAAATACGCTAAAAGTCAATCCGCAGTTGTAAATAAAATTATCGAGAGGTGGATTGACGATCACTTAGAAGAAATTGAAAAAAAGTGGAAAGTGGATGTGAGTCATATTATGGGCGAAATCACAACTTACGAGGACGATCTCCAAAAACTTAAGGAAATTAAAGAAAATATTCAAGGGGTAAAAAAAATAAAGATTGATGATTTAGCCCAAGTCGTTGAGATGAATCGGGCAAATATG
>JAHQWX010000027.1 GCA_029856375.1 Promethearchaeia archaeon
AAGGATTATTAGCGAATTGCGCTCCTGGTCCCTGTTTTTCTTGAATATCGCTGAGATCCCCTTGTCCTGTTGCGGCAAATGCGGGTACAGAAGACAGGCTCCAGTGTATAAAGATTCCAAATTTTGCGTCGTGGAACCAATCCGGGACTTGGTGTTTTCTTATAGATTTAATTTTTGGTTCGTACATGATCGTCCTATCTTTTTTTTAATTCCTTTATTACATAATTTGGGTCCTCTGCGTTTAATATCGCGCTCGCAGAGATTAAAATATCAGCTTGCGATAATTTTTTTGACGTTTCTAAATTGACTCCTCCATCCACGCTAATTTCTATAGAATATTTTTCTTTGTATTTTGAGATTTCTTTCACCCGAATCGCTGTTGAATCGAGAAACTTTTGACCAGAAAATCCCGGATGAACCCCCATTACTAGGATTACATCAATGTTAGGTAGATATTGTTCCAACTGCGAAATTTCTGTATCAGGATTTATTACTAATCCAATCTTTTTATCGTTACTTTTAACTTTATTTATTATGTCTTGTATGTTTTCGTCGATTTCGATATGAAACAAAAATATATCGATGTAATCAACAACTTTGTCAATATAATTCAGCGGATCTTCGACCATTAGATGGACTTCTACTGGTAAGTCAAATTCTTCTTTAATGCTCTTCAATATGTCTATATTAAGTTTTAAATTTGGGACGAATTTACCATCCATTACATCCAAGTGGATTATATCAAGATTTTTTAATTGTTTCAAAATCTCTGTAGAAAAATCTTCGCTAGCGTGAATAGATACCGCGACTTTCAATTTAAAAGCTATTAAACGGTTTTAATGATATTTACTAAAATAATATTAAATCTATCTTAGTCTAATGTAATTATATAGATAACTATTTCATATTATGACGGATTATTTTTTAGGATTGGACTCCTCAACCCAGAGTCTAACTGGTGTTATTATCGATTTTGATGGGAGGAAGATTGTAATCTCAAAATCGTTGCCTTTTATGGAATATTTCCCGGAATACGAAACTGATCACGGAGTTATTAAACAAGAAGACGAAAAGGTGGTACATTCTTATCCTTTAATGTGGGTTGAAGCGTTAGATACAATTTTTGAATTATTTAAGGAGGAGAATGTAGATCTGAGTTCAATAAAAGCAATAACTGGCAGCGGCCAACAGCATGGGACCGTCTATTTGAACGATAAATTTGAAGAGCAGTTGAAGAATCTTAATCCAGATAAAGGTTTAAAACAACAATTGAGCGACGTATTTTCGAGAGAAACTGCACCTATTTGGATGGATTCTAGTACAAATAAGCAATGCCAAGAAATACGAGAAGCGCTTGGAGGAAAGAAAAAAACTATCGAATTGACGGGTTCGGATACTTTTGAGCGATTCTCTGGCCCCCAAATTAGAAAGTTTTTCCAAGAGAATCCAGAAGCATATAATAACACCAGTATTATACATCTCGTAAGTTCATTTATGGCATCAATATTACTGGGTGCCAATGCTCCAATTGATCACGGCGATGGAGCGGGTATGAATTTAATGGATATTAGAAAGAAGAATTGGAGCGATAAGGCCTTAAATATAACTGCACCGGGTTTAAAAGGAAAACTCCCAAATTTGGTAGAATCCTTTAAAATAATTGGGAAAATTTCTCCCTATTTCGTAAATAAATACGGTTTTAATTCGGATACGATAATCTTACCATGGTCTGGGGACAATCCAAACAGCCTAATAGGCGTTGGTTTAATCGAAAAAGGAAAAATTGCAATCAGTTTAGGGACAAGCAATACTTATTTTGGCTTTATGGACAAACCTCGCACGGATCCTCGTGGAGAGAGTCATGTTTTTGGTTCTCCTACTGGCGATTACATGAGTCTAATATGCTTCAAAAACGGGGCTTTAACGTCCGAACAAGTAAAAAACGAATTTAAATTGAGTTGGAAAGATTTTTCAGATATTTTAGAAAAAACACCTCCTGGTAATGAGGGGAAAATTATGCTTCCGTACTATTTTCCAGAAATAGTCCCTCAAGTATTAAATCCCAAGGTTTATAGATTTGGATTCGATGAGAACGATAAAAATGGCAATGTTCGAGCAATAATCGAATCTCAATTGATATCTATGCGGTTGCATTCTCAATGGACCGGAGAAGAACCAGAAGTAATTTACGCAACTGGAGGAGCATCGAAAGATAAAGCGATACTTCAGACGATCGCCGATATTTACCAAGTGAATGTTATTCAGTTTGAAACGAGCGCTTCTGCCGCGTTAGGTGCTGCATTAAGAGCTGCTAAAACTTATTACGATGATACTGGCAAAAATCTATCCTGGTCAGAGATAGTTCAAGATTATACGGTTGCTAAAGGAAAGATGATATCCCCAAGAAAAGAATATAAACAAATTTACGACGATATGGTATTGCTCTATGAGGCCTACGAAAATTACATTTTAAGGAGCGGAAAAAATCCAGAAGAACATCGTCAAAAATTTATCGATATATATTTTAAAAACAAATAGTAGAACTAAGAAATTAATAAAATTTGTGAAATTCGTACGTGTTATTTGGCGTTTGGAAGCAATACTTGCACTCTTGAAAGTCATTACTAAAAGCTTTTACTTCTTCTTTAACCTTCTTGGGATCCTGTTTATCAATTATCAGTTTTTTGAAGAATTCAGCAATCTCGACCATCTCACTTTTACCCATACCTAATCGCGTTACTTCGGAAGTTCCCAGTCTCAAGCCTCCCGGATTCATGTAATGCCTTCCATCTCTAATATCCCATGGAAGTAAATTGCGATTTATTATAATGTTTGCTTCCTCGAGGAGCCTTTCAATATCCCCGCCAAGACCGACCGATTTTTCGAAATTTGCGATGTCCACAACAACTTGATGAGATTCCGTAAAACCAAGATGCTCGCAGAGTACTTTAAATCCCCGCTCGTATAACGCTTGACCAAACAATTTGGCGTTCTCTATAATTTTTTTGTGATACTCCTTTCCAAATTCGATCATTTCAGCCAAACTTACTGCAAAACCAGCAACATTGTGTAGGTGGTGGTTAGAAAACAGAGCTGGAAACGCAGCATTTTTCAAATCTTCAATTAAATCTTCTCGATCTGAGATTACCGCGCCGTGTTGAGGTCCAGGTAATGTTTTATGAGTACTAAAGGACATTGCGTCAGCCCCTTCTCTTAATGGATCTTGAAAATATCCTGAACCAATTAGACCTGCTACATGCGCTCCATCATATCCTATACTAGCTCCAACCTCTTTAGCTGCATCTTTTAATTCCTTAATTGGATGGGGAAAAAGGAATACCGAGCCACCAAATAAAACCATTTCTGGCTTACATTCGCGAATTGTTTTTGCTGAACCATCTGGATCTATATTCATGTTTTCTTCGTCGAAGTCTAGGTATTTTACTTCTAATCCACGAACAGTTCCAGCGGTACCATAGATTAATCGTCCTGAGGTTGCTTGATATGGTCCGTGCGAAATGTGACCTCCCTTTGGTATGCTCATGCAACACATCTTTCCGTTATTACGGCTAGTAAACGCATTATATAACACCAAATTAGCCATCACTCCAGATACAGGTCTGACATCAGCAAAACAACAGTTAAAATACTTTTTTGTTAAATCCTGACATAAGATTTCAATTTCATCGATATACTCGCAGCCCGCATAAACGCGAGATCCAGGCCATCCTTCTGCATATCGATGAGAAAAGTCCGAACAACACGCTTCTTTAACTGCCGGGCTAGTAATATTTTCAGAGGCGATTAATGGAATGCTATTTCTAAACATGTCGTGATGCGCTTGAAGACTATTTCTAATCTTTTCAATTGTATCTTTCATAATCTCTCAACACCGTAAATTGTGATTTAATGAATAACTGATTTTTTTAGGATAATTAAATCTGAAATTAAAATTTTATCTAAGTAAATAATGCTTTTTATTTTTTTGTCAATTAAATGGAGTTTATTCGCTTAGATAATTTTAAGAAACATTGAAAATTGTATTTAATATTATGGTCGAATATCGCATTATATTATTTCCGATTTTTGCAACGATTTCCATAATAGCCGCAGCGTTATTAATTGCTCTTAATTGGATTTTTGGCTTACTTTTTCTCATTTTATTTGTTGCGAATTCAATTTCGTCAATTTTAGTATATCTCAAATTTTTATTTTGGCCGTATAAAGACATGGTTGACACATCACTAGTCGATATTAAAGAGGTCGAAGTACCTTCGAGTTCTGAGGGAGAGATTCTAAAGGCGGTTGTAATTCGCGCTAAGAACAGCAACAATAAAGAAAAACAACCTGGAATTTTATTTCACCATGGTTATACAGGGCATAAAGAAAAGAATTATCATTATATTATCCCTTTAGCGCTTAATGGTTGTACAATTTTGGCGATTGACGCCAGAGGCCACGGCGAATCTGTAAGTAAAGCGTTTAAAATGGGCGATTTCGCTGGAGTTATGGCAGATGTGAAGTACGAGATAGATTATTTAGAAAAGCTTGATGGAGTGGATAAAAACAAGTTGATGATGGTTGGCCATTCTATGGGAGCGATAGCAACATTAAGTCAAGGTTATCTCGATAAGAGGCTAAAAAAAATCGTGGGAATGGCTGGACCTAACGATCTATTGGCAATGTTTAATAGATATAGTGGTAAAATACTAAACCTCACTAGTATAGTACTTAAATTTATTGCAAGGGATGTCCGTAAACATGTTAGCGAACCTCTCGCAATCGCAAACGAAAAAATTTCCCCTAAATACAGTTTCAAGCAAGGTCATCCCATTCCAGATAAAGATAGAGTCTATCTCGTTCATTGTAAAGAAGATAATGTAGTAGATTTTCAGGAAAGTCTAAGCCATAAGGAGCAGTTGAACCTCCCCGACGAAAATCTCTTATTTTTGGAAAAACCCGAGAGAAAATACATGAACGCGCACGAATTCGTGGGTCAGAGTACGATAATTAGTAGTTTTCTAATAAAAATTGCGAATAGTTTAAAGGATTAGGATTCTTCTTCTTCTTTATTTTCGTGTTCTAAAAGAAGTCTGGCTTCGAATAAATCGAGTTTTTCTCCCTTCTTACGTTTTTCAATTGCAGATTCTAGTTGCTTTTTAATCATTTCCTGTTCGGCTATTTTCCTTTCTAGTTGTTTTTTATACGCGTAAGGTTTTTTGGGTCTTCTTACTTTCTTTTGTTGATTCATCATCTTTATGTAGAGCTCGTGAAACTCGTCTGCTTTTTTCTTATTTTCGATGAGCTCGTCTTCTTTCGCTTTTCTCTGATCTCTTAAATAATCTGTTTCTTTAAAAAGAGTAATCATCTGTTCGTGGAATTCTTGGGATTCTTTTGAAAGTGCGTCTAATTTTTCCTTTAGATCGTCTAATTCTAATTGAATAGAATCGATTTCCTTCTCAATTTGATATAGTTCATCGTGTTCTTCCATATACTTCAATAATTCTTTTCTCTTTGCGTTAAGATCGTTGATTTTTTCAATGATTCTATTTTCTTCTTTAATTGTCAGTACATCTGTTTCTATGCGCCTTTCTAATCGCTCAATTTCTAATTCGTGTCTTCTAATGGAAGAATATTGTTTACCGGACTCCTTATCTTTCTTTTTAAGAAGATTTCTTTGATTTGAGAGATTTTTAATTTTCTCGATAAGTTCGATTTTTTGCTTTTTAAACTCTTGAACTTTTTTATTGATGTCGTCCCTTTTATTTCTTAATTCCTTTGCTTCTTTCTTAAATTGGTCGATCTCTTTTTCTTTCGCTTTAAGCTCGTTGAAAATTTCTTTTGTCTTTTTGTTTAATTCGTCTCGTTGTCGTTTATAATCTTCAGCTAGAGTTTGAATTTCACTAAACGATAAGTACTGTTGTTTTTTTCTAGAATTATTTCTACTCATTTATTAGAAAACCTTTAGAAAGGAGAGAATTAAGAATTCTTTTCTTAGCTAATTTATACTACTTCATTTTTTAAATTTTGGAATTTTATATATAGGAATTAGGTCTAATAATCTAACTCAACCAAACATATGTCTCCTACAGAAACAATGTTTTTAAAATCTATGGGGATTGTCTTTCTGTTTTCTATCTTTATTGTGGTTTTGACCGAAATACTTTCGATTTTACCGGTTTGAGTTGAATAAATAATATCAACAATTTTACCTATTTTTTTTGCCGTATTGACTTGATAACACTCTATACCTAGAAGTTCAGTAGCTTTAACGACATCTAACCCATTTACATTTGTCATATAAAATTCAATTGAATTCTTGTTTTTATTTAGTATAACCGAATGGATAATTAGTTTTTCATATTTATAGAAATATTCAAAAAATTTAAACAATTTCAAATCCAATCTTTTAATAGGAAAATCGCAAATAAAACGACTCGAATTTGAATATTATAAAAGACAACGACCTAATTTTATTAATTTACGATAAAAATAAGCAATGGTTATTAAGAGTACGCCAAAATGAGAAATTTGACACTCATAAAGGTACAATACATTTCGACGATATTATCGGAAAGCAATTTGGAACATGCGTTTTTACGAAACCTCAAGGATTTAAATTGAGAGTGTTTAAACCGCTTCCGAGCGACTTTGTCGTAAAAATGAGTCGAAAAACTCAAATTATTTATCCCGAGGATGCGGGATTAATTCTAATGTATACAGGTATTGGGCCAGGTTCTAATGTTTTAGAAGCAGGTACTGGATCCGGTGCTCTTACATGCATTTTAGGAAGTTATGTGCGACCAAAAGGTCGTATTTTTTCTTACGACATAAGAGAGAAATCCTTAAAACAAGCAAGGAAGAATGTTTTAAAAGCTAAACTCGAAGATGTTGTTTCTATTGAATACGGAGACATTTTACAAGATTTAGAACACGAAGATTTGGACGCAGTAGTTTTGGATATTGCAACTCCTTGGTTAGCTGTGAAGAAAGTGAAGAATTTTCTAAAGCTAAGTGGAAGTTTTGCATCCTTCTCTCCAACAATAGAACAAGTAAAAAAGACCGTCGCTGCATTAGAAGGAGGAGGATTTTACGACATTAAAACGTTCGAAATCATGAAACGTGTAATTTCAGTTAAAGAAAACGCTACTAGACCTGCAACGCGTATGATTGGGCATACTGGCTATCTAACATTTGCTCGGAGGGTAGAAGAAATAGAAAATCCTTACCAAGCCAGAAAGCCAGAAAAGCAAGAACAGGTGGACCTTTCCGATTTACCTTTAAGACCACCATAATTCTAATAGAAAAATTGTGAGGAATTGATAATGGATATATCATATGGCAAGTTTATGGAAATGGAAATAAAAATTGGACAAATTAAAATTTGTGAGGTAATTCCTAAATCAAGGAATTTAATGAAAATGCTGGTAAATTGTGGAGAAGGCGGAAATCTTCGGCAAGTAGTTGCTGGGATGCATCCATATTACAAACCAGAAGAAATGATCGGTAAGAAAGTTGTTGTTTTAACGAATTTAAAGCCAAGAAAATTAATGGGAATAGAATCTCAAGGAATGATATTGGCAGCAGATGTAGAAGATAGACCTTACCTAATAACATTGGAAGAATCTCATAAGGATTTAGTCCCTCCAGGCAGTAGAATCAAGTAAGATTAAAATCCTTTTTTTTGAACGCCCATTTTCCAATCTTTCTTTTTCTTAAATCGAGAAGTTTTAAAATTAAATTTTCCAGTCCCACTTCCTTGAAGGATTTCTTCGTATTTTCTCGTGATTTCGTCCAAAATCTCTTTTGTATCTTTATCAAAAATTTGCCTAGGGTCGTTCAATATCCTTAATGCTTCTTTCTTTTTGGTATCAAGCGAAATATTCAAATTATTTATAGGAATATGGTAAGATCGAACAAACCAGCCCCCGCCTTCCTCGTGCGCAGTAACCTTAAGTATTTTAGATGGAAGTTTTTTAATTTTGTAATCTAAAACTTTTTTTCCAGACTTTACGAGGATATTTAAATAGTATGGAAGTTCATTTTTTGCGTCTGTTATCTTTGATAAGAACTCCTTTAATTTATTATCGCTCAAAGATCGATCATAACAATTTTAGATTTTTTAAGTTAAAAGATAATATTATAAATAAGTTAAAAATTTCTAGAAATTAGACAATTTTTAATTTAATTTATAAAATTGCCCCCTTCGAGTTAATTATGGATTCTTGTCAAGTCCTCGATTATCAAAACAAATTTAAATTGAAAGCTTCTTTGTTGGGAGGCTTGGAAAACCTCAAGAATATTTTTCAAAAGCACATAAGTTCCAATAATTTACCAATTAATCATAAAAAAACGATTGGGGTAAATATTTCTAGTATTTATTATGATTATAACTACGAAACCCGCTTTGAGTTTTATTTGTGGAATGTTGATTGTGGTTCTAGCTATTCGTCTGTTCGGCCGACTTTCTACAGAGGATCTGAAGCGATTATTGTCTTTATCTCAGAAAATAAATTAGAACAAATCTCAAGTTATCTTCAAGAAATCCAGTTTCATTTACCCGTTATCCATATTATTTTTTGCGTAATTTTAGACAAATTAAATAAAGAAAATATAATAAAAACTCATTTCTCGAATAATGAATTAAAGGAATATAGCTTTGAATTTAATTCAATAAAAACACCTTCAGATATTCTAACGCAAATTAGTGATAGATTCATACATAAAAGAGAGAATCAAGTACGTTCTGACGCGTTAGTTGTTGACTTTCTAAAAGTACCTGATTTGTTTAGCCAAAAAGAATTCATATTCTTATCTGAAAAAGATAAGTCCGAACTATTGTTATGCAACGATTATACGGAAACTCGCAAAAATCCCGATAAAATAAATCCAAGTTATCGTGCAAATACGAAAATTCTAACTCGCTATATACAACTTCTCGGCGATTACGAGATCGTGGACGGAGAATGGGTCGTAATTCCCCATCAAGAATATGGAAATTTTCTTATATGGCTAAAAAGTGGAGAGGTTTACATAATACCAAAGATCTGTCGTAATTGTACAATAAAAAAGTGTAAATTTAAAAAAGTTAAGAAGCGACATCTCTGCATCGAAGCAAGTTCGAAAGGTTGGTCAAATAGAGTGGATATTAACCAGAAGGAATTGCTAATTTTATCTAAAATTTACGCGATTATTTATTCTAAATTACCGAAGGATGTTATCGAAAAACTTATAAAATTCAACAAGTGCAAATTTAGATGACAGTTGAAACAAAAACGTTTTCTATAAGTACCAAACCATATTGCGATGTTATCAATATTACAGACCAAGTTAATAATGCTGTAAGAGAGAGTTCAGTAGAGAGTGGGATTGTTAACATACACAATCCAGGTTCTACCGGAGCCATCTCAACAGTAGAATACGAACCAGGCTTAGTGAAACACGATATCGGGGAGTTTTTAGAGAGGATTCTTCCTTACGATAAGCGTTATGAGCATACAAAAACTTGGGGCGACCATAACGGAGCTGGACACTTAAGAAGTTTTCTCTTAAAAACTTCGCAGACATTTCCATTTCAGAATAAAAAACTACTTCTAGGCACCTGGGAGCAGATTGTTTTTCTGGAGTTTGATGAGAAACCCCGCACCAGACATCTAACTCTAACAATAATTGGCGACTAAAATATATATCACCGGAAAAAACCAATTTTTCCTCAGACCAATCTTTATATATCACGCAATATGGGTTAACAATATTAGGTGATAGGGTATGAACGAATTTTATCAAAACTTAGATCCAGCGTTATTATGGACGATAATTATTGTTTGGATTATTAATGTAACAATTACATACATTCTTTCTTTCTACACTTTGATTAAGTATTCAAAGTCCGATAGAGAATCCAGATCGAGAGACGAGAAGGAAAACATTATCACTTGGGTTTTTTATTTTATTTTCATTGGAATTGCGAACACGATGAATATTTTTCACAGCTTTTTTCTAGAAGGTGAATTATTAGTAGACTTCGTCGATGGAATTTCAAACTATTTCATATACGCTTCTTGGTTGGTGAAAGTATTTCCCATTGAAAGGTTATTGAAAAGACATAACACCTTAAATACTCGTTATCTTTTTACCTTTTGCTACATAATCTTAATTATTTTCGCGTTTGCAGTTAATCCAATAAATATCGTGACCAATGAACTCTATATTACGATCTTTCTCATCCTGAGCAATATAGCTAAAGCTATTTTCATTGGAGTCTATTTATATTTTGCAGTAAAATCGTTTGGGCAGCTTAGAAGGGACGCTCTAAAAGTCGCTGCTGGTGTGTTGATTCTAGATTTAGGAATGACTTTACAACCCGTTAGTCTCATAGCTATTTTTCCAGATTTAATTGCTATAATCCCCTACTTGTCAATAGTAGGAACATTAATAGTCGTTTTCGCAATGCTATTACTCTTTGACAGCTACAGAAAAATTGTATAAAATAGGTTCGATCGAAAAAGAAAGGAAAAAATTTATTTTAGTCTTTTTACTAAATTTTCTAGCTCCCTCATTACCAACCGAAAAATATTTCTGCGCTTGACAACTTCTAATTCTTCTCCTGCTTGAATAACGGAGTCTCTTATCGTTCTCATCTGTTCTTCAAATGTTTTGTATTTTTGATATTGCGGTTTTTTAACTAGCGTTCGATACGCCAACATTTTTAAAAAATCGTGATTATTTTCTTCCAACCTCAACACTTTTTGTTTTTTAAAAAATATTTTTATCTGCTAAATCACGAAACTTGGATATTTTTAAAAAATAGAAGCAATATTCAGATATTACTTGAAAGTTATATTAGGTGGGAAATAAAAAATTAAAAATAAAATGAATATAGAGGATAAATTATGAAAGATGTCGAAGAATTGTTTAATTTCTGGGACGAACTTAACGATAAAATCGAAAAACATTTAGCAGCATTCGAGATGAGCGATGTTAAGAAGCTTAGGATGGAGCAGAGTGCGACAGAAGATACCGTATACGAACTATTAAAGCAAAACGCGCCACCCGAAATTGCTAAAATCTTACCAGAAGGATGCGGGGAAATGGAAATTGGATTGAACCACGATGAAAAGGCATTTTATTTTATAATGGAAGACCCAAATACTAGTAAAGACGAATTTATTGCTATCGTTTTTGGTGTTGACGCAAAAGCTAAAATTATTAAAAATTTTGACATAGATAATTATTAAAAAAATAAACTCGAATTATTATTATATAATTGATTTAGTAAATTTAATATTATTTGGGACTAAGAT
>JAHQWX010000458.1 GCA_029856375.1 Promethearchaeia archaeon
AATTTTACCCTTCTACTGGAGGGCATATGAGCCAATGGAAGGTACTTACCCAACAGAGACATGGCTGGATACTGCGATAGCCTGGTGCGAAAGTAATAATATTACGACTAAGGGGCACCCATTATCTTGGAGGAATCCCGCGGGATATCCCACTTGACTGCCGGATAACGATACTCTCGTAAAACAAAAATTAGAATCGAGAATTGAATATGTTGTAAATAAATATAAAGATAAAATTCAGATTTGGGATGTTGTGAACGAACCCACGCATTTACCACCTTTTGGATACCCATCGGTGGCAAATTATGTAAACACTTGTTTCTCGATTGTAGACGAAATTGATACAGATGTTTATTTAACATTGAACGAGTATGGGATTATAGGCCACGATTTTGGTTTTGGACCCTTTTATAATTTGGTTACTAATTTACTTCAAAACAACGCGCCTATTGATTATATTGGATTACAAGGCCGCGAACCTAGAACGGACTGGATTCCGGCCACAGAAATATGGGCTTCTTTAGAAGCATATTCGCAATTAGGATTGCCCATCCATGTTACCGAATTAACTTGGCCTTCGTACCCAATTCCGATAACTAACTCGTGGATGAAAGGATTATGGAACGAAGAAAGACAGGCAGAATACGCCGTAAGGTATTACAAAACTTGTTTCAGCCACCCTAATGTAGAAGGGATAGTTTGGTGGGGTTTGTGGGACGGAGTTGGTTGGGTTCAAAATGGTAATTTGATTGACGATAATTTCGAACCTAAGGAAGTCTATACTAGATTGAATAATTTAATCAACCACGAATGGCACACAGAAGGAGAGATAACCACAAATGATAACGGAGAAATAGAATTTAGTGGATTTTATGGAATATATGATATTAATATTCCTACTTATGGATTTAATTTTGAAATAGATGCGAAAAAAGGACAGACAAACGAGTTTAGTATAATAATTATTTAGACGATTCTTTCTTCTTTTCAAATTTTATATTTCGGAACAAATCGTGAACTAAATCGTAAATTTTGTATTTTCCACCTTCCAAAATTGAATTTGAGATTTTTTCACGCTCTTCTTCGCTAATTAAACTTTCTAAGACCTTCCCAACTTTATATGTTAGTAAATTGCGTATTTTATACTCAAATCTATTCTTTTTCTTTTTCTTCAATGCTTCAGATAATTCCAGATGGTTTTTATGCTCTAATATTTTTTCGACTAATTTATCAATACCTTCGCCGGATATCGAGTTCGTCATTAACGCGGGTGGTCTCCAACCGGTTTGCACGGTCGCATCGTCGAGCATCATTTCGAGTTGCACGACAATATCCTCTCCACCCAAATCTTTCTTGTTCACAACATATATATCTCCAACTTCGATTATACCCGCTTTTTGTATTTGAATTGAGTCTCCGTAGCCAGGAACCATGATAACGACAGTTGTGTAAGTTAAATTGTATATATCGACTTCAGATTGGCCAACGCCTACAGTTTCGATTATAATTACATCCATCCCGAAGGCCTCGTATAGTAGGCTTATATCAAAAACCGCTCGAGAAATTCCGCCCCCGTGCCCTCTCGACGCAAGACTGCGAATAAAGATGTTAGGATCTAACGAAACTTCGGTCATTCTCACTCTATCACCTAAAAATGCGCCACCGCTAAATGGGGAGCTAGGATCTACAGAAATAACACCTACTGACTTACCTTCGTCTAATAATTGTTTTGCCAGAATGTTAATTAATGTACTTTTACCTACCCCCGGCGAGCCTGTAATCCCGATTATATAAGAATCTTTATCGGAATTATCGAAATGTTTGAAGATCTCAAGCGCTTTATCTGGTTCGTTTTCTACAAGGGTAATTAATTTTGCTAACGCGACCTTGTCTTTATTTTTGAAATTTTGTATTAGCGTTTCGATGTCGTAAGTTTTTCTCAACTAAAGCTTACACCAAACAAATCGTAATAGTGGTTAAGAAAAATAATAGTAGATATATACTTATTCTTTTACATTTTCTCGAATAAAATCAACAATGTCTTGAATTACTGTTCCTGGACCAAAAACCTTCGCAACGCCCATTTCCTCTAATTTGGGAAAATCTTGTGCTGGAATAACTCCGCCACAGAGGATCATGAAGCTATCTTTAACTCCTCTATCATCTAAGAGATCTATAACTCTTTTGGTGTATTCAATATGAGCACCAGAGTGCATCGAAAGTCCAATAACATCGACATCTTCGTTTATCGCTGATTCAACGATTTGTTCGACATTTTGGAATCCACCAAAAACGACCTCCATCCCTGCGTCTCTTAATCCCCTCGAAACAATTACACCTCCGCGCCAATGACCATCAACACCCGGTTTTGACATTAAAATCCTGATTTTTCTTTCCATTTGCATATAAGC
>JAHQWX010000459.1 GCA_029856375.1 Promethearchaeia archaeon
TTCATATTTAATACTTTTTTCTAATTATCCAAAAATCTTAATTGAAATACCAATTAAAAATTTTATTTCCAAAAAAAAAGTTCAAAAGATTTTTGTCAATTCTATTCGAACTTCTTCTACAAAAAAATAGCGAAATATTTTATATTAAAATTATTACTTGTATGACATTAAGTGTATAAGGATATTATCTAATCATCAATAAGTATATTGCTTTAAGATGCCTCTTTTTAAAAAACACATTGCTTTATTTGACGATTCTCATAATGAAATGCTGAGTTACGAAGACGAAGAGTTCTTCGAATTTAAAGATATACTCATCAAAAATAATTTCTTCTTAAAACAATGCGAGAGGCCAGTGTTATCTGAAGACGACTTAAATGAAGTTGACATTATGATTATTGGAAATCCTATTAATGAGTATTTCACAAAGGCTGAAATCGAATTAATTTTATCTTATGTAAGATCTGGTGGTAGCCTATTAATAATTGGGGAATTTGGTGGTGATTTCGTTCAAAAAACAAATTTGAACGATTTGAGCAAAAACTTCGGCATTTTATTCGAAAACACCATCACTAAGCAAAATAATAGTGTTCCATCAGATAACATCAATCTTATTTACTCTTTTAATAAACATAAAATAACTCATAATGTTAGTAATTTGATGATTGGTGGTGCTTGTACTTTAAAAATCACTGATCCAGCATTACCTTTGTGTTTTGCCCCAAAAGACTCTTGGATTGAATTATACAACGATGGATTAAAAGATTGGAAGAAAGAAAAAACAGATAAGGAACTCATAGTTTCAGCATGTAGTCTATTCGGTCAAGGTAAGGTTTTCGCAATTGGAGACATCGATCTTTTTTCTAATAATGAAAAATTCGGCATTCATGAAATGGATAATCGAAAGTTCGTTATCAACATTATCAATTGGCTATTAGAATCGGTAAAATCTGAAGAAGTAACAAATTGGGTTTTAGACCAGATCGGAGCACATAGAGAGGATATAAAAAAAATAAATTATCAGATGGCAAATCTCATCGAATCAGTCATGATGATGGAAAAAAGAATTAATAAATTAGAGGATACTTTAGAATCCGTGCAAGATAAAATTAAAGCCAACGGGATTACTCAAACCGCCAAAGATGATAAAAAAAGAGCGCAAAAAGAAAAAGAAACCTCGTACACTTAATTTTTCTTAAAAAAAAGGAAAAAAAAAGATTTTATCAGCTTTATTTATTTAAGGTACTCCTTCGACGCATCCGGGTACAGCTACACCCGCCATTGACATGTTAATCCCATAAGCAACAGCTAATAAAATAGCCAATGCGATTATGCTTTTTTTATTCATTTCCGATACCCAATTTCTTGGTATTTATCTTTTTCAAATTGGGTATTTAAACTCCTTTTTTTTATTGTTAAACTATCCCTAAATTGAACATTGTTTTAGTTTGTTTGGGAGTCTCCCACTTGATTTTCACATCAATAACTGCTGGTCTTCCCGATTCCACGGCCCTTTGTAAAGCAGGTTGAATTTCGTCTGGTTTAGTAACTGTCTCAGCATAGCACCCAAAACCTTTCGCGATAGAAGCGTAGTCGATATTAGGGATTTCTACATCAATGAAACGCTTAGCCTCAAATAATGTCTGACCTGATTTAATCATACCCCACGCTTGGTTATTACCGATAACAACGATTAGTGGTAAATTATACCTTACTGCCGTTTCTAATTCTTGAACATTAAATAAAAAGCTTCCATCTCCGTTTATAACTACAGCATGTCTATCTGGAAACGCTAGTTTAGCTCCCAACGCATATGGAATACCCGTACCAAGGTGTCCCATCCTTACAGAGGCTATTGTACTTCTCGGAGGGCGAGGTTTGTATAGATTGCATTGCACTCCTGCAAAAAAAGACAAATCTCCTCCATCGAAAGCAATGATTGTATCTGATGGAAAAAATTCAAATATTTCCTTACATAATCTTTCTGGTATAATAGGTACCTTATCAGAACCTCGTTTCCTCTCGCTTCTTTTAAGTAGCATTTCTTTATTTTGCTGTAATTCTATGTTCCACTCTGAAAACTTGTTTTCGGGAACTTCACCTTCCATTTTTTCGAGTAATTGACTTAAGGCTGTTTTGACATTTCCTACGATTCCTACATCTACTGGTCTATTCTTTCCAATTTCCTCAGGATCAATATCCATCTGAATTAAAGGCTGTTCTTTTGGCCACAGTGGTGGAAGCCCCAATCCCATCGTAAAATCCCAAGCGCATCCAACTGAAATAACTAAATCTGATTTATTCACAGCATTAGTCACAGGATCGTCAAGCGGACTAACACCTAGAAAAGTTGGAGAGTCGCTGGAAATTCCGCCTATGCCGGTTGCAGATGTCATTGCTGGAATAGC
>JAHQWX010000460.1 GCA_029856375.1 Promethearchaeia archaeon
CCAAGCTGGCATAAGTTATGTAGATATATGCGACGATCACGATGTTACTCAAATATTTTTAAACATGCACAAACTCGTAGAAAAAAAAGGGCTTACATTTTTGATAAATTTTGGCGCTTCTCCAGGATTAACGAATTTTATGGCTAAAATGGGTGCAATGAAAATGGATAAAGTGAAATCCGTAAGGATTTTATGGTATGAAGATACTGGGGAAACAATCGGTCTTGGGCAACTTATGCACTGGGCCCATATAGCAATGGGAAAGGTCCCTATTTATCGAGACGGTGCGTGGAAAAAAGTAAAAGCACTAACGGAAAGGGAAATTGTTAAATTTCCTAATCCCTGCGGCGATATTCCACTCTATTATGTTGGTCATCCAGAACCAGTTACAATTCCACGCTACATAAAAACAGACGAGGCAATATGCAAAGGGGGAGTTCTACCCGAATCCGATATAGACTTAACGAGATGGATGGATAGAATAATTTGGTTCAAACATATTAAGATTATTAAACTCGTATGTAGATTTTTCTTGCAAATTCTACCCCTTCTTACTGGTAAAACTGAAGAACGAGAAATTATATCGTCATTTAGAAGCGATGTGATTGGTCAAAAAGGAGGAAAAGATATCCACTCGTCTTACGCTGTCGTAGGTCCAGTGGCGAAACTTACTTCAATACCAGCTTCTATTGCGACCCAAATGATAATTAAGGAGGAAATTGCAGCTCCCGGCGTTTATCCTCCAGAAGGTTGCCCAGATTTGAATATCGAAAATCTGAGAAAAGAGTTAAAAACTCGAGATATTGAAATATTAGATTTAGCGAAAAATTAAATCATATATATGCAGGAGGGGGGATTTGAACCCCCGAACTCCTCTGAGACTGGATTCTGAGTCCAGCGCCTTTACCAAGCTTGGCGACTCCTGCTCCATTCTAAAAATTATCGAGTGAATTGTAGAACAATTCTTTTAAACTAATTTTTTCGAGATAAACTCTTTTATTGTTATAGAATGAATATAATACTAAAAATTAAACTAAAGTACATTCGAAAAATTAGGAGGTTATTGAATGCCAATAATACCTATTGAAGTTAAGGGAAAATTAAGAACCCCAGAGATTGATCCTTCGTGTTGGATTTCAGATTCTGCTTGGATAATTGGTGATGTTAAGATGGGTTCGGAAAATGTTGTGTATCAAGGAGTAATCATTCGAGGAGATTTCGCCGCTATTAAAATAGGTGCAAGAAACGTCTTCCAAGACGCGTGCATTGTAAATACCGCTCTAATGTGCAAAACACAAATCGGCGATAACAATTTAATTGGTTTTGGAGCTATAGTTCACGGTGCAACGGTAAAAAATAACGCTGTCGTTGGGATACAATCTGTGCTTATGGTTAAGACAACCGTTGAAGACGATGCGATGGTAGGCGCGACTTCTTTCGTTCCAATGGGAAAACAAGTTCCCGCCGGACAAAAATGGATTGGTCGAGAGCTAAAAGGAGAAAATACTCAGGGAAAAATGTGGGAAGCAGGTCGTCATTCGTGACGAAAAATGGGGCTAGCTATGAAGAATCAAAAGGAAAAACCATAATAAAACTTCAAATTTTATTTTTTCTATTTCATTATTTCGTGCAGGATTCTCCCCTCAGAATCCTTTGGTCTCGGGATTTGTAAAAGATGCGAGAGAGTTGGAGCTACATCGATCAGGTTCACATGCCTTTTCAGTTCTAATCCTTGTTGTACGCTTGGACCGTAGATTATAAGAGGGACGCTAACCGAATAGTCCCCTACTGTTTCAGTGGGAAGATAATAAGCGTGCGCAGCGTAATTTACTTCTGTCATATAGGCTTCTGGCTTCTCTAATAAATCAATGGGTTGTTCAGCTGCGTTGAGCTGTTCTAATGCGCCATCAAACAACGAATAAGGTGAGTGCAAATAATACACGACATCTCCTATTCTCTCACCGTTTTGCCCTAAAAACGCAGCTTCTTCTTTTTTTAAAGCTAACTTCACAATTTGCTTACCGTTATCTGGATCCCGCATTTTATAAAGCGCCCGAATAATATCTTCTCTAACAGAGTCGTATTCAGCGGGACTTACAATTCCATTGGGTTCTCTGCCCTTAAGGTTAACCCATACATACGGTGGCTCTAAGTAGGGAAACGCTAAAGTCTTGTTCCAATCGACTATGTACTTTTTTTGAGCCTCGTCCTTTCTATAACTTAATAGTCCCGCGTTTATTAGAGCTGCTGGGACATTCACAATTCTCCAAGATGGAATAGCTCCATGGTCAGAGAGAAAAACAACAATAGTTTCTTCGTCAACGCACGATTTCATTAATAATTCTACTAATTCGTCGACTATTAGATACGCAGTTTTCACATGGTCAAACGTTTTCTCTGC